>JAKSPM010000021.1 GCA_024404825.1 Clostridia bacterium | reverse complement strand
GATTTTGAGCCTTCGCGGATACCTACGGTAAAGCCGCCGGTTTTCATCATTATGTACAACTACCAGCCTTCACGTTTGGCAAAATCGAGCATAGAAAAACAAAATTTCTGCCAGGGTGTCAATGGTGTCAGTGAGGGGGCACGTTGATGGATGTTTTTGGAGGTTAAGCTATTCAACGCATAAAGGGAAAAATGAAAATTTTTGCAAAAAGATGCAGAAATTTTCAGTAGAGGAGCGAAAATTGAAAATCAAGCGTGATGGCTATCTCTGTATGCGCATTGTCTTGCGTTACTCCGTCAGTTCTTTCAGAGCCTTTATGATCCGGGTGTATTCGATTTCTGACGCATAGGCAAACTGTCTGCGGTATTTCTCCCACATTGCTTTGAGTTCGGGACTTTCTGCAATGCTTTGCAGGATTACGGAAACATCTGCGATCCGATCTGCAGTGCCGCGATGCTCTGCGGTCGCCTTCATCGCGTCGGCAAACAGCTTCTTATCAAACTGCTGTGTTGTCGCCAGAATATAAACATCGTAAAAATCTCTCGGACGGGTATTGAACACACCTCGCCGCAAAATGGTTTCCGTCTTTTCCGCCAGAACGGTTTCAATATTATATGCCCAAAGTTCAAAGGACTTTTCGTCATCAAAAATTTCGGAAAAACGATACTGTACCGCACGGGGTGTGATGATATCTCCCGTAGAGATATCAATACTCAGAGGTGTGATCAGCGTGTCAAATCTCGCATTCAGCATCACCCGGTAGCCGCCATAACTGTCATCTTCACGGATAGGCGAAATCGTGCCGATCTCAAATGAGACCTCGTCATTCGCCACGATCTTGCAGACGCTTTCCAATGCGCTGCGAATTGCTTCCGGTGTGAGCGGCAGATTTTTGAGCGTGGTATCCAGGTCCATCGTTGCGCGGTTGTCCAGTCCGACGATGGCAGCCACAAGCATACCGCCCTTTAACACAAACTTGTCTTTGTATTCGGATGCAGCGAGACGGACAAGCAGCCGCTCAAACATATAGTTCTGCAAAACGACCTGGGCCGGCTAATTCTTTTGCCCGGCGATATTGCGGATCTTCGCTTTCAGACTCATTGCATTGCTCATAATAGTACCTCCAGATACTGCCGCAGGACTTTGGACACCCGCAGCTGTTTTGCATAGGTGTACAGTTTGTTCAGGTCCTTCTGCGGACTTGCCGCATACAACTTTAATGCCGCAAGGAAGGTCTCTGTCCCCACTTTATTGCGGCTGCGCACAATGTCGCAAACAGTACGCTCAAGATCATATGCCGGGACGTTGTTTCCAAAGGGTGTTTTCAAGACGGTCTTTCCAAGCGAGAACAGTTCCGGTTTGATGTAATACACCCTGCATTCGGATTTGATCGCTGCAGAGGGAATGCAGTTGGATGGCGCAGTTACCATGTGCTCAAAAGGCGTACGGTCAGAGATCCCGTGCAGGAAAAGAGCTGTTTCATGAGAAAATATGATGTTTTCAGAACGCCTGCTGACAGAAAGCAGCTCGTCTTGCAGATCCTCAGGCAGGATGTACTGTCCCTTTGCGATCCGAAGGACTTTTTCTTCTTTACAAAGCTTGTAAAGCATCGCTTTGGAGATGCCGCACTGTGCCGCTGTTTTCGTTTCAATGATTCCGCCATGCCTGTTTGCGATGGCAGCAAGCTCTGTCATATAGTTCATACGCCCACCCCCTGTTGTTTCATTTTAACAATATTAAAATTATTATTATGATGAAAGTCAACGATTGAGGCGAGCGAATTATATAATTTTATGTACAAAATTATGACGGAAGTCAACAAAAACCGCTCCAAAGCACAATGGCGGCAGACCAGAATTAGCGTATTTTAATTGTATGAACGCTACCATCCTTGGCGTTTGGAAAGGTCGAGAATGTAGAAAAGGAATTATAATATTATACCTTTTGGGGTATAATATTAGATGAAATATCTTGACATTATACCCGAAAGGGTGTATGCTCTCGGTAAACAAAAGGAGTGATATGATTATGAACGTCATTGCGGAATTTGTAAAGAAAAGTCGGCGAGAAGCAGGCCTGACACAAGAGGAATTTGCAATGCGCTCCGGGCTTGGGCTTCGCTTTGTGCGCGAGCTGGAGCAGGGGAAAGACTCTGTTCGGATGGATAAGGTCAATGTTGCGCTTGCCATGTTCGGGATGGAAGCGGTGCCCGGAAGAAAGGATGATCGCTGATGGATGCCTTCAGATCTGCCTATGTGTATGTCCGCAATCACCTTGCGGGGATTCTCGCCGAGACCGATTCCGGTTATCAGTTCGTTTATGATAAGGATTATCTTTCAGCAGAAGAAGCTGCTCCGGTGTCACTGACGTTACCGCTCTCAACAGAGCCATATCTTTCTACAACTCTGTTCCCGTTTTTTGATGGACTGATCCCCGAAGGTTGGCTTTTAAATGTTGTCAGCCGAAATTGGAAAATTGATGTAAAGGACAGATTCGGCCTTTTACTGGTTGCCTGCAAGGACTGCATCGGAAGCGTAAGCATTCAGGAGGAGCGCATATGAACTGTTATTGCTGTGGGAAACCGCTCCGCACGGAGAAACCGTCCGGGTGGCACAAGGCTTGCATTCGCCGTTTTTTTGGCACAGAGTTAATCCCCGAATTTGACATTGATGAAAATACATTAGAAGCTCTTGTAATCGAAGGGACGAATAAAGGCTATACCGTTCCCGGCGTGCAAAAGAAACTGTCCTTGCATCTTTCCTCCGAGGAGAGTACTCCGCGTCTGACCTTGGTGAACCATCCGACCGGGTTCATTCTCAAGCCGCAAGTGCGCGAGTATGAATCGCTTCCAGAGGCGGAGCAGCTTGTCATGTGTATGGCGGATGCCTCCGGCATTGCCACAGTTCCGCACGCTCTTGTGAAATGCAAGGATGATCTTGCCTACATTACGAAGAGGGTAGACCGCCTTTTTGCGCCTGACGGCGTGTTGATGCTTGCAATGGAGGATTTTTGTCAGCTTGATCTTCGCCTGACACAGGATAAGTACAGAGGCTCTTATGAGCGTTGTGCGAAGGTAATTGAGCGGTATTCTTCCAGAAAACAGCTTGATTTGACGGAATTGTTTTTTAGAATCGTGTTTTCCTTTGTCGTCGGCAACTCGGATATGCACCTGAAAAACTTTTCTTTGATTGAGACAGCCGCACAGAGCGGGGCATATGTACTTGCTCCGGCTTATGATCTGCTGCCGGTCAATGTAGTGCTGCCGGAGGATACCGAGCAGCTTGCGCTTGCGCTGAATGGCAAAAAGACGAATATTCGCAAAAAGGATTTCCTTGCGTTTGCCGATGCGAGCGGGATCAGCAAGGTCTCTGCAGAGAAGATGATTGCAAAGATCGTCTCTATGGAAACGCAATACCTGCAAATGTGCGACGCATCCCTTTTGCCTCCGCATCTGAAAAAACGATTTGCGGAGCTGATTACCGAGCGTTGTAATATTCTTCGGTAACACTTATATGGGTGCTAAGAATCAAATTTTCGTGCCGATAGATTTTAAAATACAAGGGAACTTTGTCTGAAATGAAAAGATTATCATGGAAAAAGTATTTTCGCCCGCATATTCTTGAACGTGGTGAAAACTACGCGCACGAGGGACAGGTGACGGACCTTTCCGACAGTGACGGCGAAATTTATGCCGAAGTCGAGGGAACTGAGACATACGATGTTGAAATCGAATACGCAGGCGACCAGATCCTGTCTATGTACTGCAGCTGCCCATACGCCGAAGCTGGTGAGAACTGCAAGCACATGGCGGCAGTGCTATATGCGTGGGAGAATGAATCCGCACCTATAAATGATACATACACAGAACTTGAAGAAGCAATCAACGCGATGGAAATTGAGAAACTGCGAAAAATTCTTCTGAATGCGGCACAGAAAGACAGCACACTTGCAGCACTGATCTGCCCGCCGAAAAAGCCGCAGAAAAGCCAAAGCTTCCGAGCGTGGAACCGAGAAATTGCATCGGTCTCAAAAAGATACGGCGGTCGAGACGGATTTGTGGACTATGATCACGCTTGGGATTATGCGGGGGAGATAAGCGATATTCTTGATTTCTATTCTGACCTGCTGGAGATGGGCAGCCCGGAGGAGGCCTTCCGACTGAGCTGCGAGATATTTGACGAGATCTGCACCATTGACATAGACGACTCCGACGGACAGCTTACGGTACTGCTCTCCGGTTGCTGCGAGGCATGGGACGACATACTTGCAGCTGCGGATGACACGTTGAAAGGCAAGATGCACGAATGGTTTGCGGTGCAGTGGAAAAACGGAACCTGCTGGGACGATCAACTTATCAGCCAGTATGTATTTTCAACCTGTACCTCAGAGGAAACGGTTCACAATCATCTGGAGTATCTTGACGGAAAAATTGCAGAAAGCCAATCCGATTATGCACTTGACGGATTCCTCCGGCAGAAGCTGGAGCTGCTTGAAAAGCTGCCCGACAAGGAAAAGGCGATTAAAGCGCTTTTTGAGGAATACGGCAGCATAGCCTCTGTCCGTGCTATGTTTGCAGAGCGTATGTTAAGTCAAGGAGATGCCGATGGAGCAATTGCGCTTCTTCGGCAGAACAAAGAAAATCCCGAAAAAAGCTATTATGCTTCTGCTGCAAGTGAAAAGCTTATAGAAATATTTACGCAATCGGGGGATACAGAGAAGCTGGTCGCCGAACTAACGGATTATGTACTGACCTTTCGGCAGAACAACTTGCAATATATTGAAAGACTGAAGGTATTGCTGCCGGAATCGGAGTGGGAAGGACTGCGGGAAATCCTGCTTGGGAAGCTTGATTTTCACCTCAAAAACAAATTCCTTTTTTCGGAGGGTTTGCTCCGATGCCTGCTTGACAGCATTATAAATGCGAATAGCATTGGAGAAATGGATCAATATGCGGCGTTTTTGAGAAGTGATTATTCCGATGAGGTTCGAGATTTCTATTATGATTACTTGCAAAATTCGGCAAAGGTAGCTAATGACAGAAAAATGTACCGCAAACTGATGACGTATCTGCGGAAGCTCTCCGAATACCCCGGCGGCAGAGAGTCTGCAAGACAGCTGGCTGCTGAATGGAAGCGGGAATATCAGAGACGGCCTGCCATGATGGACGAGCTGCGGAAAGCAGGCTACTGACGGCGTTTGCATGAAAAAACTATCGCTTACCTGAATATGGTTATGCAGAAGACCACCGGATAAGGAGGCAATGATGGATAAGCAAGCTGTTTTGCAAAATTACTTTGGCTATACTGCCTTTCGGGATGGACAGGAGCGGTTAATTGATGCAGTGACGTCCGGACGGGATGCGTTCGGCATCATGCCCACCGGTGGGGGAAAGAGCCTCTGCTATCAGGTGCCTGCTATGATGCTTCCCGGCGTGTCATTCGTGATTTCACCGTTGATTTCCTTAATGCACGATCAGGTGTTGGCACTGAAGGCAGCTGGCATTTCTGCTGCGTATATCAACAGCACCTTGTCCTATGCGCAGATGCAAACGGTTTTCAGGAATGTCCGCGCAGGCAAGTATAAGCTTGTCTATGTTGCCCCGGAGCGGTTGGAAACGGAGGGGCTTTTGCGCTTGGCAAATGAAGTGTCTGTCGACCTTGTAGCGGTGGACGAGGCGCACTGCATCTCCCAGTGGGGGCAGGATTTTCGCCCCAGCTATCTGAAAATCGTCGATTTTATCAAGGCACTGCACAAACGCCCTGTCGTGGCGGCTTTTACGGCTACCGCTACGGATATCGTGCGGCAGGATGTCATACGGATCTTGGAGCTGCAGGAGCCTACGCGCGTGATTACAGGCTTTGAACGACCCAATCTACGCTACGAGGTGCGTCGCGGCGGGAAAAAAGAGCAAATTCTTATGTAACTGCTGCAATCTAAAAAAGACCAAAGCGGTATCATCTACTGTGCCACCAGAAAGAAAGTCGAGAGTGTTTGCCAATCACTATGTGCACAGGGTATTCCGGCTACGCGCTATCATGCGGGACGGTCGGAGGAGGAGCGAAGAAACAACCAAGAGGCTTTCGTCTACGACCGAAAATCGGTGATGGTTGCGACGAACGCCTTTGGCATGGGAATTGACAAATCCAATGTGCGCTATGTAATCCATTACAATATGCCCCAAAGCTTGGAGGCTTACTATCAGGAAGCGGGTCGAGCCGGACGGGACGGGGAGGCGTCAGATTGTGTGCTGCTGTACTCTTCCGGTGATGTGGCCACAGCGCGGTATCTGATCGAGCACAGTGAGGAAAATCAAGTGCTCTCCGCAGAAGAACAAGCCCGCGTGACGGAGCTGAATTTACAGCGATTGCAGACCATGGTGGGCTATTGTAAAACAAGCCGTTGCCTGCGAGGGTATATTCTGGATTATTTTGGACAGCACCACCCCGAAACCTGCGGAAACTGCTCCAATTGCTTGGCGGAATACAAAAAGACCGATATTACGAAAGAAGCGCAGATGATCCCTTCCTGTGTGCGGCGAATTGAAGATAAACTCGGTTTTGCAGTCGGCGCTTCGTTAGTGCAGCGAACACTGCGAGGCAGTAAGGATAAGCGCGTGCATGAATTGGGGCTGGATAAGCTATCTACATACGGTATTTTAGCACACATTCCGAGAACGGATGTTCAGTCGTATATTGATGTACTGGAACAGGCGGGATATGTGTATACGGATCCAGTCCACAAAGGCCTGCGCACCACGCAGAAGGCAAATATGGTGTTATTCCATGGCCAGACGGTCACCGCCAAGCTAAGACAGGAAGAAGTGCCTCAAAAAAAGAGAAAAAGCAGCCGCATCATGCAGCAGCCGAAAGAAAAAACAGATCTCTTCGATGCCTTCCGTGCCTTGCGCCGTGAGATCGCGGCACAAGAGAAAATTGCCGCATATATGGTTTTCTCCGATGCGACCCTTCGAGACATGGCTGTAAAAATGCCGCAAAACTCGCGGGAGTTTTTGGAGATATCCGGTGTAGGGGACTACAAGCTGCGAAAATACGGCAAGGTGTTCATTGAGCTTATCGCACAGTTTTTATAGAGTTCAGTTGTTAACCGGAAAGAATCGAATCTCATTTTTCGTCAATCATATATTGAATTTTGATGGATGAAGGAAATCTGATCATCAAAAAACAACCACACTGAAACCGAGTACATTTCCGTGTGGCTGTTGTATATTTTGATGAAAAACTGCAAAACATTTCATTATTCTCTTGATGGGGGTAGTTCAGATCGGTATGCCTCAGGGGCTTTATGGTCGAGAATTCATGTGCTATAGAACTGTTTAGGATAGAAGAAAACGCGGATTGCCGCAAAATATTCTCGTGAGCCGACGGAATTGCTTGCTTTTTTTCTGTGGATATGCTACACTTACTCCACTAGAGATTTTTGCGGAATGCCGCAAAGAAATCGTGAGGTGTGAAAATGATTATACAACGCGACCGCTATCTGCAAAAGCTGATCAACCGCAGGGAAAACGGCATGGTGAAGGTAATCACAGGCATTCGGCGTTGCGGAAAGTCCTATTTGCTCTTTGAACTGTATCATCAGTACCTCAACGCCGACGGCGTAACGGACGACCATATTATTGAGCTGGCGCTGGATGAGGACGAAAACGCCCGTTATCGGAACCCGGTAGAGTTGGGCCAGTATATCCGCAGTTTGCTGGTGGACAAGGACAAGATGTATTATGTCTTTCTGGACGAGATCCAGAAGGTTGTGGACATCTCTAATCCCTACCTGCCGGGAACGGAGGAGAAGATCGGCTTCGTGGACGTGCTGCTGGGGCTAATGAAGATCAAAAATGTGGATCTCTACGTCACCGGCAGTAACTCCAAGATGCTGTCCACTGATATTCTGACGGAGTTCCGCGGTCGCGGGGACGAGGTGCGGGTCAATCCCCTGAGCTATCAGGAGTTCTACGCCGCCTACGGAGAGAACAAGCGAAACGCCTGGCGGGACTATTTCACCTTTGGCGGCATGCCTCTGGTTCTGGCGCAGAAGACCAACGAGGACAAGAGCCGATATCTTCACACGCTGTTTGATAAGATTTACCTGGACGATATCATGTCCAGGCACAACATTGCCAACGAAAAGATCGTGTTGGATGATCTGCTGGATATTGTGTCATCCTCCGTGGGCTCGCTGACCAATCCGTCCAAAATTCAAAGGACTTTTGCCTCTGTTAAGGGGAGGGTCATTGCGGACGATACCATCAGCCGGTATCTGGACTATTTTATCGACGCTTTCTTGCTTTATCAGGCAAAGCGGTATGATGTGAAGGGTCGCAAATACATCGGCTCACCGCTGAAGTACTACTACTCCGACGTTGGACTGCGCAATGCTCGGCTCAATTTTCGGCAGCAGGAAGAAAACCACATAATGGAGAACCTGATCTACAACGAGCTTTGCGTGCGGGAATTCGATGTGGATGTAGGGATCGTGACCGTAAATTTTCGCGATGAGGACGGCAAGAACAAGCGGGCGCAGCATGAGGTAGACTTCGTGGCCAACCGAGGAAGCCAGCGGTATTATATCCAATCCGCCTTTGCGATCCCGGACGAGCAGAAACGGGCGCAGGAGACCGCTTCGCTGACCGGAATCGGTGATTCTTTCCGCAAGATCGTAGTGGTGCGGGAGGATATCACCCCCTGGCATGACGAGAGTGGGATTCTGTATGTTGGCATCGAGGATTTCCTGTTGAATGAAAGTGCCATGGATTTTTGACAAATAGCATCATAAGAACAGGCAGCTGCGGGCAATGATATGCTCCTTTTATGAGGGACAGTGAAATAAAAAAACACTGTCATCATGAAGAGCGCATATCAGTTTCAGCTTGTGCCGCTGCTGACAACATTGTGACAGATCAAAAGTGCCGCAAGCCCTGCTATGGCAAGGGTTTGCGGCACTTTTTGCTGTGATTTTGAGCCTTCGCGGATACCTACGGTAAAGCCGCCGGTTTTCATCATTATGTACAACTACCAGCCTTCACGTTTGGCAAAATCGAGCATAGAAAAACAAAATTTCTGCCACGGTGTCAATGTTGCCTGTGACGGGTCACCTTCGCGGATGCGCAGGGTGCGGCGGATCTCCTTCGGAATGACGACGCGCCCGAGCTCATCGATTCGTCTCACAATACCGGTTGCTTTCATGGTAGATTCTCCTTTTTTGCAGTTCTCACGCTGCTATTGTCTGCAAACTTTGGGGAATTATGCAGGAAACGTTATAAATACTGTTCCGCTTTGTGTTTCGCAAGCATAACACAGGGGTGATTATCCCGAGCAGATGAAGAGCTTTTTTGATAAAAACCCCGGTCTGCGCTCACGCATTGCCTTCCATGTGCCGTTTAATGATTACGACAGCTCCGAGTTGTGCCAAATTGCGCAGCTCATGGCAAAGAAATCCGAACTGCACCTGACAGACGGCGCAGTGGAGCGGCTTATAACCGCCTATGATGCGGCACGGAAACAGCCGGATTTCGGCAACGACCGCTATGCCCGCAATGCACAAAAAACCGTCAGAGCGCAAAATCGGCTTTGCGCTCTGACAGGGCGATACGCTGATATTTAGTTGTCCCCAATCCCTTTTGCTGCTTCTAACCAACTGCGGAACTCCCATCGAAGCGGATCTATATTCGTATACTTCTCGCGGAGTTTGTGTTGAAGCGCTCCGTGATAATTAAGCAAAACGATTATGCGGCAGGCTTGAAGCATTTTCAGGCCTGCCGCATTGTGCTATTTATATGTAACTTTCATGGTAGATTCTCCTTTTCACAGTTTCAGGGCAAATATGCCTGCAGGAGAAAACCAACTCCCGGCAGCAGCTTTCGCAGAGATTTCCGTGCCGCCAGGCAGAGCGACGCTTCTGCCGAATGCGTTCTTTGTTTACGCATTTCGATTTCTTATTTTCAGAATAATGCCGCTGGCAAGAATGCAGACCGCGGAAATACCGATGCACCAGACCCATGCGTAAAGCAAGGTTTCGGCATTATGCGAATAGCAGTCTTCTGGCAAGAGGCATTCTTCCAGTGTATTCATGTCGGCAATGCTCCCGAATGCGGACATACCCCACTTACTGAAAGTAATGCAGGAAATCTTTTCCGCAACGCCGTCAAGCTTAAACAAAACGCCGCATAGGATCAGCTGAACGATCAGCACAAACGGCATGATCGTCATTGCCGTTGTCGGAGTCGAAGAAATGGAAGAGATCATGATTCCGAGCATCGATGATCCGAACACCAGCAGGAACATCGTGAAAATATATTCGATAGGCGCATATCCCAGTACGATGCCGTCTGAGTTGAAATCGATAAAGATACGGCAGATGAAAAAGATTATCAGTGTCTGGACAAGGCAAATGATCGCCTGCCAAAGCACATTGGATATCACAAACGCAGAAATTTTCATACCGCTTCTGTAATCCGCGCAGATAATCTCGTGTTCTTTACATATGCTCTGGATCGTATTGAAAATACCGATCCAGATGCAGGCAGATGCCAGTGTAAAAAGGCCGGATTTTGTGGCAGTGTACAAGATAAACATATCTTTATTTGCCACTGCAGCCGCCACAAAGGCAATGATAACGGAAAAAACTACAGATTTCCAGCAGTTCTCCCGAAACGCAATACGCACTGTTTTTCTAAAGTAGACAGATACCTGCGTCGATAACCGTGCACTCTCCATACTCTTACCTTCTTACCCCTTCTGCGTATTTTCCGATAAAGAAATCCGCTCTCCCTGCGCCGCCTTCATTGCGAGGATTGATTTCCTTCATGATCGCCTGCAGCTGGGATACGCCGAAAAAGCTCAGCGCGTCAGCCACATTGCCGCAATACGCGAGATGTCCGGCTTTGTCCGCCGAACTTTTGGCTATGACAACGATTTTGGTAAACAGACGGATCGCGTCATCCGGATAGTGTGTAATAATCATCACGATCTTTCCGCTATCCGATATTTCCTTCAAGATATCCATCAGCTGCTGCCGGGATGCCGCATCCAGACCGGAGTCGGGTTCATCACAGATAAATATTTTCTGAAAGCCCACCAGTTGGACGGCAACCGCAACTTTTTTCTTTTGGCCGCCGCTGAGATTGCAGATGAGTGAATCTTCCAGCTCCTTGATACCGACCTTTCTCAGCACGCTGTCAACGCGTTTGGCAATTTCATCCACGGAGAACATCCGGTCAAGCTTGATTCTCGCGGCATCCATGACAGTGTTCCGAACGGTATCATTGACGCGCAGTGTCAGAAACTGCGGGACAAGGCCGATTTGATATTTGAGCTTCTTAAAATCCGAGTATAGATCGTTTCCGTCCAGCAGGACCTTTCCGTCAGCCTTGCTCTCTCCGAGAATTGCACGCACAAGCGTTGTTTTTCCGGCACCGGAGCCGCCGAGGATAAGCATAAAATCGCCGTATCCGGCATCAAACTTCACATCACGTAAGAGCGTTTTTTTGCCGAAACGGACGGTTTTTTTTCGAATAGCCACATGGATTGCCGGAGCACGATCGGGCCTCGGCTCGGTGACCCTTCTCACGGCTGCCGGCTTATAGCCGCTTCCTGCTGGCGTCGGTTCGGCTGCTGCAGGCTTTCTTGCAGGTGCATCGGGTATTTTCGGAGCTTTTGCGGTTGCCGCTCCGGGAAGGTCACCCGCTTTTGAAAAGCCACCCGGGGCGTAGAATACGGGTGCCGGTTCGCGGATTGTTTTCGGTGCTTCCGCCGAAGCCGTCGGTGCCGTTCCCGCGCCGAAATTTGCAGAGTATCTCAGCAGTCTTTCTCCGGGATCGATTGACGTTTTTCCGGCTGCGACATCCTTTCTTTCCTCAGCAGAAAGAATGTCTCCTGCCATAAGGAAAAAGTCTCTTTCCTCTTTCCTCATATCCCATGGATTGCCGGTCTTTTTCGATTCACTCATATCTCTTTCTCTTTTCTCGTAAATTCGATTCTGTTTGTTTCGTTTTTTCAAAGAGCAGAAAAGGTCTTCGCCCTGCCGAATCTGATGTGCAGTCATCCATATCGCAAACCCGGTTTGCTGCATGATTATGAAAGCAGCAAATAGATTTGTGACCGCTTTGGAAACGACAGTTTTCGGCTTGTTTTCCCCAAAAGGATGCCATATGTGTAAAATATTCCATTCTTGTCTTGTTATATCATACTATATATTTGTTGTAAATAACAATTTATAAACAATTACTTCTCTTTTTTGTAGGAGACGATGAAGCAGAATCCCTGTTGATTTTTTGCGCGTTCAAGGTTATACTGTAATAAACAGAAAAATAGGAGGGAAACTCATGGCTGTTAAAATTGAAAAAACCACCATCATCGGTGATGTTCTTGACATTGCACCGCAGACCGCTCCGCTGTTCATGGCGATCGGTATGCACTGCCTTGGCTGCCCGTCCTCTCGCGGCGAGACCGTCGAAGAGGCCTGCATGGTACACGGTGTCGATGCTGACGCTTTCCTGGGTCAGGTCAACCGGTTCATCGAAGCCTGCGAAGAAAACGAGAACAAATAACCCCAAAATCTCTGATTGAGGATTCGCCTCGGTCAGAGATTCCTTTTAGAAGGTGAAATCCTATGAAGATTCCGATCTCCAAACGTCTTTTATGCTGTGCGTCCATGGTTTTGCCCGGCGCACGCGTTGCCGACATCGGCACCGACCACGGGTATCTGCCGATCTACCTGCTCCAAAACGGCATTGCTTCGAGCGTTTATGCCTCTGACCTGCGCGAAAAGCCCCTGCAAAAGGCGCGCGATAATGCCCAAGCCTACGGCGTCGGGGAGAAGATCCGCTTCTTACAGTCGGATGGTTTACATAATTATGACAGCTCGGAAATGGATACCGTCATCTGTGCGGGGATGGGCGGCGATTTGATCTGCCTGATCTTAGACGCTGCTCCTTGGCTCCGAAATGAGCGATATACCTTGATTTTACAGCCGCAATCGGGCGGACAGGATGTTCGAAGGTATCTCTCGGAGCATGGCTTTTATATCGTAAAGGAGCAGATGACCGAGGATGCAGGCTTCCTGTATTCCGTCATGCTTGTGCATTATGGTAAACCAATGCAGCTCACACCCGGTCAACAGTTTTTCCCGTACCATCTACTGACGCCGAGCCCGTATAACGCCATGCAATATAAGCGCCTTATTTCTTCTCTGCAGCAGACGGTCAGCGGAATGGAAAAAAGCAAAACCCCTGTGGATGCGGCAAAAAAGGAATACTATGCTTCCGCCCTGCGGGAGCTGAAAACGATGGAGGGAACGATATGAAACAAAAGCTTACCGCACTGCTCCTTGTCCTGACACTGCTTCTGGCGCTGTCTGCCTGTGCCTCTTCCGGGCGTGACAAGCGTCCGAACCGCGAAACAGAGGAAGCCACCGAAGCTCCTACCGAGACCGAACCTGCGCTGCCAGACCTTGACTATGAAAACCTCGTCGTTACGGCAGAGTCCTTCATCTTCAACTATGACGGCTACGCCTACAACCTACGCATCCCCAAGGTCAATGCCGAGGGCTTTGATGAGGTCAATCAGACAATCTATGATGAACTCTATCCCGTGATTTCGCGGACGATCGATACAGCGGATTTTCCCGAATCGAGTGATGTAAACTATGAGTGGTACTATAACGATGACGTGCTTTCCATCGTTGTTTTCAGGCTTGAGTTTTTCTATGACTGGATAGATTATTACGTCTATAACATTTCCCTGAAAGATTGCCGCCTGTTGCCCAATTTGGAATTTTTGAGCCTTTTCGATATGTCTCCGGACGATTATATTTCCGCGATGCGCCAGTCGGCGGCCTCGTACTGGCTTGCCGGTACCTGGGACGATCCGCGTGAGGATGAATTTGCAGCCCAGCAGTATCAGAAAACGATCGCCCCGGGCAATATTCAGGACTCCCTTCCGTTCCTCGGTGCAGACGGCCAAATTTGGGCAGTCATAAAGGGGTACAGCTTGATAGACGCGGATTATTATTTCAGCACCTACCCGATCATCTCTGAGTGCCCGCTTCCCGAAGACTGGGAAACCATCGGAACTTAAGGAGGCAGACTTTATGAATACCATTCGAGACATCTATTCGTTCCTGCATAGTCTTGCCCCGGAGAAGTATGCCATGGAAGGCGATCGCATCGGCCTTTTGTGCGGTCATATGGATGCCCCTGTCACAAAGATCATGGTATCTCTGGATGCCTCCTTTGATGCGGCAGAGGAGGCGGCAAAGGTTGGAGCGCAGCTCCTGCTGACCCACCACCCGGTATATTGGAAACTTTCTGCCGTCAGCGATACGGATCTTGCCGGCAAAACGATCTTATATCTTGTCGAGCACGGCATTGCCGCACTCAATGCGCACACGAATTTAGACTGCGCTCCCGGCGGCGTCAATGACTGCCTGGCGCAGAAGCTCAAGCTGCGCGATGTGCGCGTCATGGATCCCGAGGGGCAGGACAGTCTCGGCCGCGATTACGGCCTGATCCGCATCGGCACGGTCGATGAAGTATCGCCCGATGACTTTGCCGCCGTTGTCAAAAAGCAGCTTTCCTGCGAGGGACTGCGCTATGTTGCGAGCAGTCGCCCGATCCGCATGGTCGCCGTCGGCGGCGGCGCGTGTGCAGATTCGCTTTCCCGCGTGGCCCAACTCGGCTGTGATGCCTTTGTCACGGCGGATGCAAAATATCATTCGTTCTGTGATGCAAGAGATCTTGGCGTAACCTTGATCGACGCAGGCCATTTCCAAACCGAAAACCCGGTCTGCCAATATCTTGCCGCACAGATCCGTTCGGCGTTCCCGCAGATAGAGGTCGTGATCTCCCAAAAACACAAAGACTGCATAAAATTTCTCTAAACAGTTGTTTTTTGCGGCACAGTATGATAAAATAGACAGGAAATTTTAACCGGAAGGGAAGAGAAACCATGTCTGGTCATTCCAAGTGGCATAACATTCAAAAGACCAAGGGTGCGCAGGACGCAAAGCGTGCTGCCGCATTTACCAAAATTGCAAAGGAAATGTATGTAGCGGTCAAGGAGGGCGGCGGCTCTACCGACCCCAACTATAACTCCCGTTTGGCGACCGTTATCACGAAGGCAAAGGCTGCCAATATGCCGAACGACAACATCAAGCGCGTTCTGGATAAGGCAGCAAGCGCCGGTGCAGGCGATGCCTACGAATCCATCACCTATGAAGGCTACGGCCCCGGCGGTGTCGCCATCATCGTGGAAACCATGACCGATAACCGCAACCGTACCGCAGGCAACATTCGCCACCACTTCGACAAGTTCGGCGGCAACCTCGGCACCAACGGCTGTGTGTCCTGGTCGTTTGACCGTAAGGGCGTCGTCGTCATCAACAACGAAGACGAAGAGCTCGACGAAGACACCGTCATGATGGACGTCATGGACTGCGGCGGCGACGATATGCAGACCGAAGAGGGCTGCTTCACCGTCTACTGTGCACCTGACGACTTCAACGCCGTTGCCGATGCGCTGAGCAAGAAGGGCTATACCTTCGACTCTGCACAGATCGAAATGGTCCCGCAGAACTATCAGAAGCTGTCTGATGAGGAACAGATCTCCAACATGGAAAAGATGCTCGACATCATGGAAGACGATGATGATGTGCAGAACGTCTGGCACAACTGGGACAGAGACTGATTCAGAACAATCATGCAAAACACGGATGCGTTCCCGCATCCGTGTTTTTATATTGCTTCGACAAATTATTGTTTAGCGCGCACAAACTTCCGTCCGTGTCATTGCGAGCCGTCGCAGACGGCGTGGCAATCCGTCCGTATCGATTTATGGACGCACTTGTTGTAAACGTACCGTGTTTGCCTCCGGCGGCTACCTTTTCTTTCTTGTCAAAGAAAACAGGCAATCTTGTTTTTCTTTGATTCCGTTTCTTCAATGTTCAAAAAAACATT
>JAKSPM010000020.1 GCA_024404825.1 Clostridia bacterium | reverse complement strand
TGCGGAAAGCAGACTCTTTCAGGGCTGCAAAATCCCTAACTGACGCCGCCTAAGGGAGGCCTTTTTTTGCGGCTCAGGAGAGCTCAATCATGTTGGTATAGAGCTGATAATAATTGCCCTTGAGTGCCAAAAGCTCATCGTGGTCGCCGCGCTCGATGACCTTGCCGTGCTCCAGAACAAGGATCGCGTTGGAATGGCGTACCGTGGAAAGCCTGTGCGCGATCACAAAGACCGTTTTATCCTTCATCAGGGCATCCAGGCCTTCTTCAATCAGCTTTTCCGTGCGGGTATCGACCGAGGACGTGGCCTCGTCCAAAATCAGCACAGGTGCCTTGGAAACGGCCGCCCGCGCAATGGCAAGCAGCTGCCGCTGTCCCTGCGAGAGATTTGCGCCGTCGGAATAGAGCATCGTGTCATAGCCCTGCGGCAGATGGGAAATAAAGTAATGTGCATTTGCGATCTTCGCCGCTTCAATGCAGTCTTCGTCTGTGGCGTCGAGTCTGCCGTAGCGGATATTTTCCATCACGGTGTTCGTAAACAGGTGCGTGTCCTGCAAAACGATGCCGAGCGAGCGCCGCAGGTCGTCCTTTTTGATTTCCATCAGGTCGAGCCCGTCATAGGTGATTTTTCCCGCTTGAATGTCATAAAAGCGGTTGATGAGATTTGTGGTCGTGGTCTTGCCTGCACCGGTCGAGCCGACAAAGGCAATTTTCTGCCCCGGTTTTGCATAGAGGGACAACTCATTTAATACGGGCTTGCCCTCCACATAGGAAAAGTCCACGTCATAAAAGCGCACATCGCCGCGTACGGGGATCTTCTCACCGTCAGGGCGCACCCAGAAGTGCGTGCCGTTTTCGGCAAACAGAGTCGTTTTTCCCTCGTCTGCCTCCGGCTCCATGTCCAAAACATCAAAGATACGCTCTGCACCGGCAAGAGCAAGCATGATCGCGTTGAACTGCTCGGAGATCTGACTGACGCGGTTGGAGAAGTTCCGGATGTAGCCGAGGAAGGTGATGAGCACACCTGCCACATTGCCGCCGGAAAGCCAGAGCACGCCGACGGCGCAGGTGATGGAATAGAAGATATGCGAAAGATTGTTCAGAATCGGCGCAATGACCGAGGTCGCGGTGGTCGCGCGGGCAGAGACCCGGAACAGCTCGTTGTTGATTTTGGAGAAACCCTCCATGACGGGCGCTTCGTGGGTGAAGACCTTCACATCGCGCTGACCGGCAATCATTTCTTCAATGTAGCCGTTGACGCTTGCGGCGTGCTTCTGCTGCAGGCGGTAGCTGCGGGAGCTGATTTTCGTCGTCACGCGGACGGCAATCACGACAAATGCCGCCAGAACGACCATGATCGCAAACAGCTTCATGCTCAGTGCCAGCATCATGCCGATCGTGCCGATCAGGGAGGTCACGGAGATCAAAAGCTGCGTGATCGAGTGCTGTAAGAGCTCGTTGGTCGCGTCAATGTCGTTCGTAAAGTAGCTCATCAGGCTGCCATGGGTGTTTGCGTCAAAGTAGGAGATCGGCAGCTTCTGCATTTTGGAGAACAGCTCCGTGCGAAGCTGGCGCATGATGACCGTGCTTGCCTCTAACATCAGCCTGTTGAGGGCATAGTTTGTGATCGCGCTGAATAAGTAAAGTCCCGCAAGCCCGATCAAAAGCGCCATGTATTTTGCCATGATCTCGTTCGGCGCGATACCGGTTTCACCCAGCAGTCCGACAAGCGGCTTCATCATATAGGAGCTTGCAATCGTTGCCGCGGAGTAGAGCAAAATGGAAAAAACAGCGGATAAAAGCAGCACGCGGCAATGCTTAAAGTAGCGGAACAGCCGCCAAAGAGAAGCAATGGGGGATTTTGCCTTTTTATAGTCTCGGAGTTCAACCTTCGCCATGGCAGTTGTCCTCCTCTCGCATCTGACTGTCGTAGACGTCGCGGTAAATGCGGCTGCGCTCCATCAGCTCCGTGTGTGTGCCGATGTCGCGAAGCCTGCCCTCCTCCAAAACGATGATCCGGTCGCAGGTCATAATGGAAGCAATGCGCTGTGCAATGATGATCTTTGTTGCGCCGGGCAGGGAGGTGCGCAGTGCCTTACGGATATGTTCATCCGTCGTCATGTCAACGGCGGAGGTGGAGTCGTCTAAGATCAAAATCTTCGGAGCTTTGATAATGGCGCGTGCAATGCGCAGACGCTGCTTCTGCCCGCCGGATAAGTTGGCCGCATTCTGCTCCAAAACCGTTTCGTAGCCGTCGGGGAAGCGGTCAATGTATTCATCGGCGCAGGCAACGCTGCACGCAGCTTTCATTTCGCCCAAGGTCGCGTCCTGCTTACCCCAGCGGAGATTGTCCGCAATCGTGCCGGAGAAAAGCGTGCCGTTTTGCAGCACCATCGAAACGCCATCGCGCAAGGCTTTGAGCGTATAGCTCCTGACATCCTTTCCGCCGACTCTTACCGTGCCGGAAAGCGTGTCATAAAAGCGCGGGATCAGATTGACAAGGGTGGATTTGCCCTCGCCGGTGCCGCCGATGACACCAATGGTCTCACCGCTGCGGATCGTAAAGGAAACATTCTTCAGCGCAGACTTTTCCGGATCCTTGGAGTAGCTGAAGCAGACGTTTTCAAATTCCACACTGCCGTCAACGGGCGGGGCATCAATCGTGCCGTCCTTGATATCCGGCTCCTCGTCCAGAACCTCGTTGATACGTATCAGGGAGGCCTGCGCGCGCGAAAGGGACATGATAAGCCAGGTGAGCATTGTGAGCGCGTTGACTGCCTGTGTGGTGTAGGAGACAAGGGAGACAAGCTCACCCTTCAAAAGTCCGGTTTTCTGGAAAATGATCTCCTTGCCGCCAAGGAAGAGAATGATGATCGTACACGTCCACATCACAATCATCTGAATAGGACCTGTCATTGTGAAGAGCCTGGAGGAGGCAAGCTGTGCCTGCCGCAGATCCTCGGTCGTGCCTTCAAAACGCTTGGACTCGTAATCACCGCGCACATAGGCCTTGACGACGCGCGAAGAAACGAGATTTTCCTGCACGGCGGAGTTCATGTCGTCCATCTTTTCAAGCATTTTGCGGAAGCGCGGCTGACCGATTTTCAGGAGGATCGCAAGCACAAGCGCCAGCACGGGGATCGCGATCAGAAATACGAGCGCGAGATTCGGTGCAACGGTGAAAGCCATGACCGATGCCATGATGACCATGATAGGGGAGCGGGCAAGGGTACGCTGGAACTGATACATCGTGTTCCGTACCGCATTGACATCCGTGGTGCCGCGTGTAATGAGGCTGGAGGTCGTGAAGCGGTCCGTGTTGGCAAAGGAAAAGCTCTGAATTTTATCCAGGATCGAATAACGCAGATTTTTCGCAAAACCCTGAGAGGAAATCGCGGAAAAACGAGCGGAGAGCAGACCGAAGGCCATCGAGATGCAGGCAATGATGACCATGATAAGTCCGGCCGTCAATACAAAGCGGTTTCGGTTGGCAATCAACTCCGGGGAGAACCAGCTCTTGAGCATGAAATCCTTTTCCCGGTCAAGGCCGCCGTCCACGATCGCGGACATTAAAAGCGGAATAAAGACCTCCATCACGACCTCGGCCATGCCGAAGAAAAATGCAAGGAAGGTCGGTAATTTGTAGTTTTTCAGGTTCTTTCCGAGGTGTCGGAATAACCCTTTCTTTTTCTGCTTCAGGCAGATCGCCCTCTTTTTACCTTATTTCAACATTTGATTATATAATTATATCGCCCGATACAGGAAATATCAATGCTGAACATACAAAGTGCAGAAAAGAACTTCGAAAACAGAAGGGGAAAGGAAATGCTTGCTTTTTTGCGTCCGATATAGTAAAATACAGTTGATTTCCGGAGTCCGTTCCGCTAAAGCGTTCGCCATGCGGCCGGGCCGGTGCATTGCACAAAGGGTTTTGCTGGAAACGGCATGGCCTTCCGTATTGAGAAGGAAGTCTTGCGAAGGGGGAACGCTATCCCTGTGCCTTTTTGCAGACTGTCTTCTCAGACAGTCTGTTTTTTGTTTGGAGAGAACAAAATGAAGCTTCCGTCGAGCCGAAAACTGAATCTTCGTTTCCTTATTCTGGCGCTGCTGTTCCTTGCCGCACTGTTTTTCTCCGTGCTTGCAGGGCGTTTTTCGCTTTCTTCGCGTCAGCTGTTCCGTCTGCTTGCGTCCAGAGTATTTCCCATCCGTAAAACCTGGTCAAATGCTGCGGAAAATGTTGTCTTCGGCATTCGTCTGCCGCGTGTGATGAAGGCCGCCGTGATCGGTGCCGCCCTTTCCGTCGCAGGCGTCAGCTATCAGGGAATGTTCCGCAATCCCCTTGTTTCGCCGGATCTTCTTGGTGCTTCTACCGGTGCGGGCTTCGGCGCGGCACTGGCAATTTTGCTCGGTGCGGGCAGTGTGATGATCTCTGCAACAGCCTTTTTCTTCGGCTTGCTGTCTGTCCTTGTGGCCTATCTTGTCAGCCGGGCTTCCCGCGTGGGAGAAACGCTTTCCATGATCCTTGCCGGCATGATCGTCTCGGCACTGTTTTCCGCAGGCACCTCGTATCTCAAACTGATTGCCGATACCGAGCGCAAGCTGCCTGAGATCACCTATTGGCTGATGGGAAGCCTCTCGTCTTTGCGGCAAAGGGAAGAGCTGATGTTCCTGCTGA
The DNA here is from genome assembly GCA_024404825.1 of Clostridia bacterium. Classification (GTDB taxonomy): domain Bacteria; phylum Bacillota; class Clostridia; order Oscillospirales; family Oscillospiraceae; genus JAKSPM01. Next base: position 11,901 of record JAKSPM010000020.1, on the reverse strand, counting down.
TCCCGTTTGTGCTCGGCAGTGTGCCGCTGTTTGTCCTGCGCTGGCGCATCAATCTTCTGACCCTGCCTGACAGCGAGGCAAAGACCATGGGCGTCAACACAAAGGCACTGCGGCTGATCGTCGTTGTCTGCGCTACGTTACTTACCTCCGCATCCGTGGCGGTTTCCGGTCTGATCGGCTGGGTCGGCCTTGTGGTGCCGCATATGAGCCGGATGCTTTTCGGCTATGATTACCGCAGGCTCCTGCCCGCCACGGCGCTGTTCGGCGCGACCTTTTTGGTGCTTGTCGATGATATTTCCCGTCTTGCCTCAACTGCGGAGATCCCCATCGGGATATTGACTGCCGTCGTCGGCGCACCGCTGTTCCTGTATCTTCTTGTTTCGGGAGGTGCTCGCCGTGCAGATTGAATTACGGGATGTCAGCTTTTCCTATGGCAGACAGAAGGCGCTTGACGGCGTGAGCTTCTGTGCGGAAAAGGGAACAATGACAGCCGTTCTGGGGCCGAACGGTGCGGGAAAAAGCACGCTGTTTTGCTGTATGCTCGGCTTGAATCGCGACTATACCGGCTCCGTGCTGCTTGCGGGGCAAGAGGCAAGAAGCATTGCCCGCCGTGATTTTTCGCAGCTGGCTGCCTATATTCCGCAGTCAAATGCCCCGGTTTATAATTATTCCGTCCTTGATACCGTTCTGATGGGGACGACCGGGCAGCTTTCTCTGCTGTCAAGTCCCAAGGCACAACAGCTCCGGCAGGCGGAGACGGCGTTGGAGCAGCTCGGGATTTGCCACCTTGCCTTCCGTGGACTGCGCGAGCTTTCCGGCGGCGAGCGTCAGCTGGTGCTCGTGGCAAGAGCGCTTGTCCAAAATGCGCAGATCCTCATCATGGACGAGCCGACCGCCAACCTTGATTACGGCAATCAGCAGCGTGTTCTGCAGGGGGTCCGCACGCTTGCGGATTCCGGCTATACCGTTCTGATCTCGACCCACAACCCGGAGCACGCGCTTCGCTATTCGACCCATGTGCTTGCACTCCAAAAGGGCAGGCGGGTCGCTTTCGGCGAGACCGAAGGTGTTTTGACGGATGCACTGGTATCCGAGCTTTATGAGTTTCCTGTTACGATGGCAGAGGTTTCAACGGCTTCCGGCACCGTTCGTGCGTTTGTTCCGAACGCCGATTGCGAGAACAAAGGGAATGTGTTATAATCCCACCGAAAGGAGGCTGACGATATGCAGCTCAAGCGAATGAATCCCGTATTGTTTTGGATTTTGTCCTGTACCTGGGGCATTTTGACGACCACCATCGGTGCTTTGATCAGCCTCTTTCTGCTTATCACCGGGCATAAGCCAAAAAAGTTTGGCTGGTGCGTCTGCTTTGAGGCAGGGGAGCATTGGGGCGGATGCAGCTTCGGCCCGTTTTTCCTGACGCAGCACGGTGCCTCTGACAGCCTGAAAAGTCACGAGCATGGCCACAGCCTGCAAAACTGTGTGTTCGGGCCGTTTATGATGCTTTTTGTGAATCTTCCGTCTACGGTGCGATATCATGCCCGCAACATTTCGACCCGCCTCCATCCGGAAAAGGAGCTTCCCGATTACGACGCGATCTGGTTTGAGGGACAGGCCACAAGGATCGGCGAGCGCTTTGTGCACAGAAAACCGCATCACGTGCCTGCCGTTTGTGCAAATCACACAGAAGAACTACAAAGCAACCCCGCGAATTTTCCCGAAACGACGGTTGACTTTAACGGTTAAAAGTGCTAAAGTATACACGAATAGAGAACGCCATGACGAAAACAAGTACCCGTTCGTCTGTGACCTCAGAGAGCTGCCGGTCGGTGCAAGGCAGTGGGAACGCGAATGGGGAATACATTTCCGAGCGGTTTCGCTGAACAAAGCGCTTCAGTAGGCGAAAACGGCAGCACCCGTTACCGTGCAGGATTTGTCAGAATCCGCTGAGACCCAATAGAGGTGGTACCACGGGAGTCTTCTCGTCCTCTGCATTTGCAGGGGACGTTTTTTTGCAAAAACCAAACCTCAAAGGAGAACAAAAATGGTTATTACAGAATTATTGGAACGAAATGCAAAGCTTTGGCCGGATGAGATCGCCCTTGTGGAGATCAACCCTGCGGCACAGCCCGAGGAAACAATGACCTGGCGCGAGGCCAACCTCATCGAATCCAGCCCCAACGGCCGTTATCGCCGCGAAATGAGCTGGAAGGAGTTCGATGTCAAGGCAAACCGCTTTGCGAATCTGCTCTTTACCCGCGGCGTCAAGCGCGGGGATAAGGTCGGCATCCTGCTGATGAACTGCCTGGAATGGCTCCCGATCTACTTCGGTATCCTCAAGACCGGCGCCCTGGCCGTTCCGATGAACTACCGCTACAGCGCGGATGAAATTTCCTACTGTGTTGATCTTGCCGACGTGAGCTTCCTGGTGTTCGGCCCGGAATTTATTGACCGTGTCAACACCGCCAAGGCAGATATGCCCAAGGTCGGTCAGTATTTCTTTGTCGGTGCCGGCAGACCCGACTATGCCGACAGCTATGACGAGCTGACGCGCTACTGCTCCTCCACGGCACCCGCCGTCTTTTTGGAGGAAGAGGACAATGCTGCAATTTATTTCTCCTCCGGCACCACCGGCTTCCCGAAGGCGATCCTTCATGCGCACAAGGCACTGATCGCTTCGGCTATGGTCGAACAGAATCACCACAGCCAGCAGCATGACGATGTTTTTGTCTGCATCCCGCCGCTATACCATACGGGTGCAAAAATGCACTGGTTCGGCTCACTCTATTCCGGCTCCAAGGCAGTTTTGCTGCGCGGTGTCAAGCCCGAGTGGATTTTCCAGGCCATTTCCGAGGAAAAGGCGACCATCATCTGGCTGCTTGTTCCCTGGGTACAGGATATTCTCGATTCCATCGACCGCGGCGACCTCAAGCTGGAGGACTACCGCCTCGATCAGCTCCGTTTGATGCACATCGGCGCACAGCCTGTACCTCCGTCTCTGGTACGCCGCTGGCTCAAGGTATTCCCGCACCACCAGTACGATGTCAACTACGGCCTGTCTGAATCCATCGGCCCGGGCGCAGTCCATCTTGGCGTGGAAAATCTGCATAAGCTCGGTGCCATCGGCAAGGCAGGGTATATGTGGAAGACCCGCGTTGTGGATGAAAATGGTACGGATGTGCCGGCAGGGGAGGTCGGTGAGCTGATTTTGCAGGGCCCCGGCGTCATGAAGTGTTATTACAAAAATCCCGAGGCAAGCGCCGAGTCGTTAAAGGACGGCTGGCTCTACACGGGCGATATGGCAAAGATGGACGAGGATGGCTTCATCTACCTCGTTGACCGCAAAAAGGACGTTATCATCACCGGCGGCGAAAATCTCTATCCCGTGCAGATCGAGGACTTCCTGCGTGCTTACCCGAAGATCAAGGATGTTGCCGTCATCGGCCTGCCCCATGAGCGTCTGGGCGAGATTGCTGCTGCGATCATCGAGCCCGTCGAGGGTCAGACGATCACCGAAGAAGAGATCGAGAAGTTCTGTGAAGGAATGCCGCGCTACAAGCGCCCGAGAAAGATCATCTTTGCAGAGGTGCCCCGCAACCCCACCGGAAAGATCGAAAAGCCCAAGCTTCGTGAGCGCTACTGCGCTGTCCGCCTGGTCGAAGCGCAGACTACGAAGTAATTTGAAAACGGGTGTGCTGCGGGGAAAGCCACGGCACACCCGTTTGCTGTATTTACAATTATTTTTCGTTGCAAAATCGACAAAAAAGTGATACAATAAATTGATTAAAAAGCATTAGAACGAAAGAGGTGCACGACTTGAAACAGTTAATGCTCGGCAACCAGGCAGTTGCCAGAGGCTTATATGAGGCAGGATGCAGATTCGTCTCCTCCTACCCCGGAACCCCCTCCACGGAAATCACCGAGGAGGTCGCAAAATATGAAGAGGTCTATGCAGAATGGGCGCCCAATGAAAAGGTCGCAATGGAGTCTGCGCTCGGTGCTTCCTTTGCAGGTGCAAGAAGCTTCTGCGCCATGAAGCACGTCGGTCTCAATGTCGCGGCAGACCCCTTGTATACCGCAGCCTACACGGGCGTCAACGGCGGTATGGTCATTGCGGTGGCAGATGACCCGGGAATGCACTCGTCTCAAAATGAGCAGGACTCCCGCCACCATGCCATTGCAAGCAAGGTGCCGATGTTAGAGCCGTCCGACTCAGCAGAATGCAAGGAATTCATCATCCGTGCGTTCAACCTTTCCGAAAAGTTTGATACGCCGGTCATTTTCCGTACTTATACCCGCATCGCCCACTCCCAGAGCATGGTCGAGCTGTGCGACCGCGAGGAAAAGCCTCTGAAGGATTATGAAAAGAACCCTCAGAAGTACTCCATGTCTCCCGCCAACGCTATCCGCCGCCATGTTTTCGTGGAAGAGCGCATGGCAAAGCTTGCCGAGATCGCGGAGACCTGCCCGTTAAACCGCGTGGAGATGGACGACACCTCCATCGGCTTTATCACCTCCGGCACCTGCTATCAGTATGTCAAAGAGGTCTTCCCCCATGCAAGCGTATTAAAGCTCGGTCTTGTGAACCCGCTTCCCAAGCAGCTTTTCATCGACTTTGCAGCAAAGGTCGATAAGCTCTATGTCATCGAAGAAATGGATCCCATCATCGAGCAGCATGTCCGTGCGCTCGGCATCCACGTTGACGGCGGCAAGGACTTAACCGGGCTTCTCGGCGAAATGAGCCAGGCAAAGCTGCGTGCAGCGATGGGCGTGAAGCAGCCCGAATCCGACAGTATTGAAGAACCGCTTCCCGTGCGTCCTCCGGTGCTCTGCCCGGGCTGCCCGCACAGAGGTCTGTTCTATACGCTCTCCAAGCTCAAGCTCACCGTCTGCGGTGACATCGGCTGCTACACCCTCGGCGGTGCCGCACCCCTGAACGCCATGGATACCACCATCTGCATGGGTGCGTCCATCGGCGCGCTGCACGGTTTTAACAAGATCCGTCCCGACGGAGCAAACAAGCGCGTTGCCGTCATCGGCGATTCCACCTTTATGCACTCCGGCATGACAGGCCTTGCAAATATTGTCTATAACAAGAGCATTTCCACCGTGCTTATTCTCGATAACTCCATCACCGGCATGACCGGCCATCAGCAGAACCCCACCACCGGCCTGACCCTGAAAGAAGAACCGACCTACGCCATCCGAATGGAGGACGTGGCGAAAGCCCTCGGCATCAAGCGCGTGAGCATCGTTGACCCGGCCGACCTTGCGGCACTGGAAAAGACCATCCGCGAGGAGATCGAAGCTGATGAGCCGAGCGTTGTCATCGTTCGCCGTCCGTGCGCACTGCTCAAGTGCGTCAAGCATAAGCCTCCGTTCAAGGTCGAAACGGACAAGTGCAAGTCCTGCAAGATGTGCATGAAGCTCGGCTGTCCTGCCATCAAGATCGAAAACGGCAAGGCGAGCATCGATACGACTCTTTGTGTCGGCTGCGGTCTGTGTCAGCAGATGTGCAAGTTCGATGCCATTCAGGAATAAGGAGGAAGCAGCCATGACAAAAAGCATTATGATCGTCGGTGTCGGCGGGCAGGGCTCTCTGCTTGCTTCCCGTCTTTTGGGCAATGTCCTTCTTTCCTGCGGCTATGATGTCAAGCTCTCCGAGGTGCACGGAATGTCGCAGCGCGGCGGCAGTGTCGTGACCTACGTCAAATACGGCGACAAGGTCAGCTCTCCGCTGGTCGACAAGGGCGAGGCAGATTACATCCTTTCCTTCGAGCTTTTAGAGGCAGCACGGTGGCTGCCCTATCTCAAAAAGGGCGGCAAGATCGTTGTCAACGCGCAAAGAATCTTCCCCATGCCGGTCATCACGGGTGCCATGACCTACCCGGAGGACTTAGAAAAGAAATTGCAGGAAAAGGCAGAGGTCACTGCCTTTGATGCTCTGGCACTTGCCGAGCAGGCAGGCAGCCCCAAGGCGGTCAATATTGTCTTGATGGGCAAGCTCTCCACCATGACCGACATTCCCGAGGACGTTTGGACAGCGGCCTTAGAGAAGACCGTCCCGGCGAAATTCTTAGAACTCAACCGCAAGGCATTCCAATTAGGCAGAGAAGGGTAATCTATGCAAAAAATATATCAACCTGAAATTGAAAGCGCATCCCGCGAGGAGCTTGTCGCTTTACAGAATGAACGGCTGCGCATTCAGGTGCAGCGGGTCTATGAGAATGTTCCGTACTACCGGGAAAAGATGGATGCCCTCGGCGTCCGCCCGGAGGATATCAAGAGCATTGAAGACCTCCACAAGCTGCCGTTCAGCTATAAAAAAGACCTGCGGGACACCTATCCCTACGGTCTGTTCGCAGTTCCCTTAAAAGATGTCGTCCGGCTCCATGCCTCCTCGGGTACGACCGGCAAGCAGATCGTCGTAGGCTATACCCGCAAGGATATGGAGCTATGGAATGACTGCTTCGCAAGGGCTTTGATCGCTGCCGGCGCAACGGATGAGGACATCGTCCACATCTCCTACGGCTACGGCCTGTTCACGGGCGGCTTAGGTGCAGACGGCGGCGCAATGCGCATCGGCGCAACGGCTGTTCCCGTCTCCACGGGCAATACCCGCCGCCAGCTGACTGTCATGCAGGACTTCGGCTCCACGGTGCTGTGCTGCACACCTTCGTATGCTCTGCATATTGCGGAGGTCATGGAGGAAAGCGGATTGAGCAAGGATGACCTCAAGCTCAAGGCCGGCATCTTCGGTGCGGAACCTTGGACGAATGAAATGCGTCTTCAAATTGAACAGAAGCTCGGCATCAAGGCATATGATATTTATGGCCTAACAGAGGTTCTCGGCCCCGGTGTTGCATTTGACTGCTCTGAGCAGGACGGAATGCACATCAACGAAGACCACTTTATCGTAGAGGTCATCGACCCGGACACAGGAAAAGTGCTGCCGGAAGGAGCGCAGGGTGAACTTGTGTTCACCTGCATCACCAAGGAGGCCTTCCCGATCCTTCGCTACCGCACAAGAGACATCGGCACGATCACAAGAGGCAAATGCGCCTGCGGCAGAACGCTCGTCAAGATGACGAAGCCGCGCGGCAGAACGGACGATATGCTCATCATCCGCGGTGTCAATGTCTTCCCGTCGCAGATCGAAACGGTATTGATCGAAAAGGGCTATTCCGCCAACTATCAGATCGTCGTTGACCGCGAGAACAACTTCGATTCCATCGAGGTTCAGGTCGAAATCAGCAGGGAAGTCTTCTCCGATACCGTGCGCGGGCTTGCCGTCCGTGCAAAGGAACTCTCCGCGGCGATGAAGGAGCTTTTGGGCATCAATGCCAAGGTCACACTGCTCGAGCCGAATTCGATCCCGCGCAGTGAGGGAAAGGCTGTCCGCGTGATCGACAAGCGAAACCTTTTTGAATAAATCCGGACAAGGAGGAATCACCATGGTACAGCAGTTATCTGTCTTTTTGCAGAATAGATCCGGCAAGATCGCGACACTGACGGAGGCCTTTTATGAAAACGGCGTTGATATCCGCGCGCTCTCCATTGCCGATACCACGGACTTCGGCATTTTGAGAATTCTTGTCAGCAATCTCGAAAAGGCAAAGCAGGCGCTTGACCGCCTGAATTACATTTACAGCGTTAACGAAGTATTTGTCGTTGCCGTCCCGGATGTTCCGGGCGGTCTGGCAGGCGTGCTGCGCCTGATGTCGGCACACCGTATCGACATCGAATATATGTATTCTCTTGTGGATCGCGGAAAGAACGATGCCTATATGGTTTTCCGCGTGTCCGACCCCGATGCCATGCAGCAGCTCCTGCAGGAAAATGATCTGATGACTGTTTCCGGCGTGTCGCTCGGGTTGGCCTGAGCAAAAATCATATTGCTTATACGAAATAATGGAGGAAATACCCCATGAAAAAATGGATTGCAATTTTACTCGTGTTTGCACTTGCCCTTTGTATGGCAGCGTGCTCCGCGGAAGGAAAAAAGAGCATTGAAGATTCGACTCCGGCAGACCTTGAACTTGCTACTGTGAGCATCGAAAACGCAACGCCTGCAGACCTGGAGTTTGCAACCGTCAACCCCGAAGATGTCGAGACCAATTCCGCCTATGTCGGCTATCCCGAGGGCGATGCTGTCGGCGTTATTCTCAATGCACCGTTTGATGAAAACGAGCCTACCGCCACCGTTACCTGGCAGGAGGGCGATAAGGATTGCCTGTATATCATCCCGCGTTATGTCGGCAGCAGGGTAAAGGTCTTTGAGACTGATTACCTCTCCACCGACGGCGATATTGTCCTGTTCAGCGAGCCTACCTATTCCTTAAAGGCAGAGGACGGCTGTGTGATCTTCACCTCTCTGGAGCGCCCGGCAGACATCTGCAAATACTATGTCCTGATTACCAGCCCCATGAATCTCACCTACGGCGTCTACCTGACCTTCAACGAATCCGGCGCCCCTGCAATGGAGGTTATCGGCCCGGAGGCATAAGTCCGGCTGATTGATTATCAAGGAGGAATGAACGATGCATAAAACGAACCGACGTTTTCTTTGCCTGCTCTTTGCCTGCCTGTTTGCTTTTTCGGCTGCGATCTCGGCTGCTGCCGATGCATGGATCCCGCCGGATGACTGCAATATCCATCTGATCGATTCGTGCTATTACAAGGATGAATGCAGAGCCCTAAATGTGTTCGTCAGCAATTATATTGAAGCGAATGTTCAGAACTTCAGTGCCTCGTCGCCTGTATCTGCGGCGATCAACGGTACCCTCAAGCATTTTGAACTCAATCCCGATGTATATCCGGACGAGGTCTCTTCGTTTCGTGAAGACGGAACGACCTATATGAAGATCAAGTCCGGTACATTTGAGCGGAAAATTTATTCGCTTTTCCGCCGCGATGTTGACGCAGAAGACTGTCAAGGCTATCAGGACGACGGAACGATCATCGTCTCTGCCGAAAACTATGATGCAGCGATCACGGTGTTTGGCAGCGTGTATTATGTGGAATACATTACGTATGGTGAATATATTGCACATTTTGATGTATTCCGTTCTCTTGGCGGAGTCGCCGGAAAATATAATATTCCGTGCTATGACCTACCGGAAAGCCTTGAAAAAATCGGCTCCGGCGAAGCAAGGTTCAATTATTACGGAGATCCTTCCGAAGATTCCTTTGTTCCAACGGATTTTTCGCTTCTGGAATTCTCTGCGAAGCTGTCCGGCAGCATCCCCTGCACAAATGAAAACAGCGCATACAGAAAAAAGAACGCCGCGGGAGCGTCCGGGACTACCACAGAAACGGTCCATGAGACCCTGTCGGAAACAACCGAAGCTCAGCCTGTACCCACCAAGGCAGCGACCAAAGCCAAAACAAGCCGCGATGTGGTCGATCCGATCGACACGCCGAGGAAATCAGAACGCAAAGAAGATAATAATCTCCTGCTGGTTCTGCTTGCCACGGTGATCGTCCTTTCCGCAGCCCTGGTGTTTCTGATCGTGTTCTTTATTTTCCGCAGCAAGGAGAAAAAGAAGCAGGCAGCGGCTGCACCTCAGCCGGCATATCCGACGCAGGCGTACCCGCAGACCTATTATCAGCCGCAGGCGGCCTATCCGCCGGAGCAGATGCCGCTTCAACAGTATCCAACGCAGCAAATTCCGCCGCAAAACCCCCAACAATAACAAAAACTCCCCTTGCTGTAAGGGAAGCTGTCACGCCATCGGCGTGACTGAGGGGATAAATATTACAAACGAGCTGTCTCATTTTTCGAGACAGCTCGTTTTTCGTAACATATTTACTTGTCCAGATATCGACAAGCCGTGAGGGCAGCGGTCGCGCCGTCGGAAACGGCAGTCGCAACCTGACGGTAAGCCTTTGTCCGGCAGTCGCCGGCAACAAAGATGCCGGGTGTGCCTGTCTGACAGCTTTCGTCCGAGACAATGTAGCCCCAGTTGTTGAGCTTGGAAACAGCCTCGTAAGGCTTGTTTTCCGGCTCTGTGCCGATGGCAAGGAACGCACCGTCCACAAACAGATCGCTCTCTTCACCTGTTGCATCGTTGTGCAGCTTGAGCCCGGTCAGGCTGTCTGAGCCGAGATATTCCTTAACTACGGTGTTATAGATGATCTCGATATTGTCCTTCGCCTTAACGGCATCGATCATCTTGCTTTCACCCGTAAGGAAGGCGAGGTTTTGCACTACCGTCACCTTTTTGCAGACTTCCGCGAGCAGAACGATCTCCACAAGTGCGGTGTTGCCGCCTCCGATGACGGCCACATGCTGATCCTTGTAAAAAGCACCGTCGCAGACCGCGCAGAAGGAGATACCGTTGCCGATAAGCTTTTCCTCGTTCGGCAGGCCGAGCCGTCTGTGCCTTGCGCCTGCTGCGATAATCACGCTTTTCGCCTCGTAGGTGGCGTTTTCTCCGACGATCGCCTTTACCTCGCCATCTTTTACCTCCAAAACGGTGTCCATGTCAATGTCCGCTCCGAGGCTCATAGCCTGCTCCAGCATTTTCTGGGCAAGCTCATTGCCGGAAATCGCTTCAAAACCGGGATAGTTTTCCAGCTTGGGGGAGAAGGTGACCTGACCGCCGAAGGTGTCTTTTTCGAGCACGAGAACGGACTTCCCGGCACGGCGGGCATAGATGGCGGCCGTCAGACCTGCAGGGCCTGCACCGACGATCAGAATATCATACATATGATTTTTCCTCCGAAATATGGCTGTGGATAGGAGCTTAGCCGTCAGTGACGATTACAAGCAGAGCGAACTCCGGATAGGAGCCGTCATCCACCGCAAAGGTAAATAGGGTAACACCGAGAGCAGCCGGGGTGATTTCAAGCGTTGTCACATCATTCCAATTGTCTTCCGAAAAATCTAAGTATGCGCTGTAGCCGTAGGAATCCCAACTAACGGTTTTCCCTTCAAATTCGGTATACAGGGTGACATACTCGGACCCGCTGTCGATATCCAAATAGAGAACTGCAGGGGAGACACCGAAGAGATTGGAACCGCCGATGTTATAGACCTCTGCATACCGAAGAATGTCGTCATAATTGCTCAGTGTATCTTCGGCTTCGTTGAGCTGATCGTTGAGACGATTGATTTCATCGTCTTTCTGCTTGGCTTTATCCGAAAGGTCGTCATAAGAGTCCTCTTTGCCTTTGTATTTCTCGTCTAACTCGTCGTAATCTTCCTGAAGCGACTTGTTCGCAAGATAATACTCATCACGCTGGTCAGCGACCTTGTTATATTCGCGATAGAAGAAGTAGCCGCCGACACCGGCTCCGATCACAAGCAATCCGACAAGGATCCAGGGCAGGATTCTCCCAAAACCGCCGGACCGTTTTTCCTTGGCGGGCTTAGCATCGGGTGCGTGCTGATAGGTCTGCTCCGGCATCTGCACCGGAACGGGCTCAAAAGCAGGCTCGTTCTGAGCATAAGCCTCCTGAGGAAGTGCTTCAGGCACGAAGGCGTCAGGGGAGAGCGACTCCTGCACAGCTTCGGTGGGCGCGCTTTCATACTCAGCGACCGCTTCATTGGGTGCGGGCATATAGGTTTGCTCGGCAGAGGGGATTTGCTCATTTGCAGGGAAATCGGGCGCCTGCTCCGGGATGGGTTCAGGCATCACAGGCACTTGCTGTTCGGCGGCAAGATTGAAGCCGCAGCTGGTGCAGAACCGTGCCTCATCCGGGATCTGGTTACCGCAATTCGGACAAATCATAAAAAGCTCCTTTCTGAATCAAAAAAAGTAAAATAAAATGAACGGCTGATCTGTTGCAATGATAATGACCTTGTGCTGATGAAAATTCCCGCAGTGTGGGCAGCGTCGGAAGCATCTGCTCATGCGATCGGGGAAAACGATCTGTTATCAGCATACCATAATCCCT
>JAKSPM010000002.1 GCA_024404825.1 Clostridia bacterium | reverse complement strand
TATCTTCTGCCAAAGGCGACAGTACAGGCGTCTTTGAAGTTTTTGTTGGTGCGCTAAATTTCTGCTTACAATATGCTGCATTCGAAAAATCACCCGCAATGAATTTTTAACTTCATTGCGGGTGATCGCTGTATCAGATTTCCGTGATGACCGGGAGGATCATCGGGTTGCGCTTTGTATTCTTATAGAGGAAGCCGGACAGATCGTTTTTGATCGTTGCCTTGATGGTCGCATAGTCATAGATGTTGCGCTTCTGGCAGTATTCCAGAGAGTTGATGGCAACCATTTTGAGTGCCTCCATCAGATCATCGGATTCCTTGACATAGATGAAGCCGCGGGTGATGAAGTCGGGGCCGGAAAGCACAGAGCCGTCCTCTGCCGAGAGGTTGACCACAACAACGATCATGCCGTCCTGTGCCAAGTGCTTGCGGTCACGCAGCACCACGGAGCCGACATCGCCGACACCTGCGCCGTCAACAAGAATCTTTCCTGCCGGAACGGTGCCGTTCAGTTTGCAGGTCTTTGCCGTGCATTCAATCACCTGCCCGAGATCGGCAATGATGACGTTCTTCGGGGAAAGGCCCATCTGCTTTGCGAGCTTGCCGTGGATCTGCAGGTGGCGCTGTTCGCCGTGGACGGGGATGAAGTAGCGGGGTTTCGTGAGTGCGTGGACGATCTTCAACTCCTCCTGGCAGGCGTGACCGGAAACATGCAGACCCTCGGACTTTTCGTAAACAACATCTGCGCCCTTGCGGTACAGCTCGTTGATGATCCGGGAAATTGCCTTTTCGTTGCCGGGGATGGCCGAGGCAGAGATAATAATGCGGTCGCCGGTCTGAATTTCTACCTGACGGTGACCGGAGAATGCCATGCGGTAGAGCGCAGACATATTTTCACCCTGCGAGCCGGTAGATACGATGACGATTTTGTTTTTCGGCAGGGTCTTGATCTGATTGATGTCTACAATGGTGTTTTCAGGCACGCGCAGATAGTTAAGCTCTGTTGCGACCTTCAGGATGTTTTCCATGCTGCGGCCGGTCACGGCGACCTTTCTGCCGTAGCGGTGCGCCGTCTGCAGAATTGCCTGAATGCGGTGCATATTGGAGGCGAAGGTGGTCACGATGATCCGCTGATCGCAGCCCTTGAACTGGCGGTCAAGGCTTTCGGCAACAGTGGATTCCGACGGCGTATAGCCGGTGCGCTCAACGTTGGTCGAGTCACAAAGCAGGGCCAGAACGCCCTCCTTGCCGAGCTGACCGAGCCGGGCGAGATCCATCATGCCCTCCTGCGCAGTCGGGTCAATTTTGAAGTCACCCGTCATGATGATTTTGCCGACGGGGGTGTGGATGCAGAAGCAAACGGCATCTGCAATGGAGTGATTGACGTGGATAAATTCCACAGTGAAGCAGCCGGCCTTTACCGTGTCGCCGGGCTTGTGGGTAACGATCTTCACGCTTTCGAGCAGACCGTGCTCCTCCAGCTTCAGCCGGATCAGACCGTTGGTTAAGGGCGTTCCGTGGACGGGTGCGTTGACGGCTTGCAGAACATAGGGCAGGGCGCCGATATGGTCTTCGTGACCGTGGGTGATGAAGTAGCCGCGCAGCTTGTTTTGGTTTTTCGCAAGATAAGTCACATCGGGAATGACGGAATCGATGCCGTACATATCATCCTCGGGGAAGCCGATGCCGCAGTCCACCACGATCATGTCTTTGCCATATTCGAGCGCGGTCATGTTCTTGCCGATCTCATTCAGACCGCCAAGCGGAATAATTTTTAATTTTTGAGCCATAATTGTTTCTCCTTTCTGTGAGAATTGTATGTAATGTGTCTGACACATAATTTTTCTGTCATCGGGGATAACCCAATATCTACCTAATATAAAGTATAGCACAAGTGTCCTGAAAAGTATACCGAATTTTTGCACATCGGGGGAAACAGACGGGGAAGTATCGTGAAAAGTTCCCTGCGACAGATTACATACAATACTGATTGACAAACAAATTCAGCGTGCTATACTAATTTTATAAAAGGATAAAGGAGAATTTGCCATGATTTGTCCGAGATGTCAGAACCCCGTGCAGGAGAACGAACGCTTTTGCTCTGTATGCGGCCTGCAGCTTCCCGAAAGTCAGCCGCAGCAGCCTGCAGCACCGCAGTACGTGCCTGCAAGTCCCGCATCGAGCGCCGTAATGAACCCGAGCTACAGTGCAGTGACAATCCAACCGCAGACCAAGCGTCGTCCGTTCGTGCTTGGCATCGTCGGCTTTGCACTGAGCTTCAGTGCAATAGCCCTGGGATTTTTTGCAATCTATTTTGCGGGCTTCACCGATTTGATGGACATGTATGACCTTGAAATGGACGCAGTATATGAAAATCTGTTTTACAGCTATTCAACAATCTATGCCCTGATGGCGCTTGTCATGGGAGTCGTTTCTGCCGTTTTCGGTGGGGTTGCCGTAAACAAGCTCAACAGCGAGCCGGAAAGGTACATGGGCAAAGGTATGTATATCACAGCCATCGTGCTCGGCAGCATCGGCGCGGTGTTTGCACTGCTCGCATTCGTTTTTTGATTTGTACGTAAAAGAAGGAGAACAATGATATGAATTGCCCGAGATGTTATCAGGAAAACCCGGAAGGCAGCACCTACTGCAATCGCTGTGGGGAAAGCCTGATTCCCGCTGTACGCCGCCGTCGCCCGGTCGCCCGCGGCATCGTCGGCCTTGCGCTGTCTGTACCAGGCCTGTTCTTTTCCATGTATACCACGCTCTTTTCCTCGATCGGAACCGTCATAAAGTATACGGGCGGAGAAGACGAATTTGCGGAGGTTATTTCTACAGTCTACTGTGTGGTTTTCGGCATCATTGCGCTTGGACTGAGCATTACCGCGCTGGCGCTCGGCAGATCGGCAAAGGATGTCTGTGAGCAGAAGCCGAATCACTATAGAGGCGGCGGTATGTATACAACAGCCCAGGTATTAGGCAGTATCGGCTGCGGCCTTTGTGCCCTTTCGGCTATTTTACTGGTGCTGATCTGGAGATAAGGAGAACATCAAATGATTTGCCCGAGATGTCAAGAAGAAAACCCGGAAGGGCGCGGATTCTGCATCCGCTGCGCCTATCCGCTGCCCGAAGAGCGGCAAAGCGAGCAGGTACCTGCCTATGAACCGATCAATTTTGACCTGCCTGTGAACATACAGCCGGACAGCCCGCTTCGCAGCACGCAAAGCGCACGCCGCCCCATCGCCCTCGGGATCGTCGGTTTTGTAATGGGCATCCTCGGACTTTTGATGACTTTTTACGGTGTGATGTTCCTTACATCAAAGGATACCGTTTATGAACTCTTCACCGAATACGCGGGAGCGATGGCGGAGGAATATGAGGCCGAATGGCTTGCAGGGATTTACGGCATGATGTTCGGCTCTGCCGGTGTAATCTTCGGCCTGCTTGCTGCGATCTTCGGGAGAAAAGCATTGCGCAGACTGAGTGCCGAGCCTGACCGTTATGCGGGCAGGGGAATGTATCTTATCGCCTTGATCCTCGGGATCGTGTCACTTGCAGCCTGCGTGGTGATTTTTGCCGCCGGCGTGAAAATGGTGAAATAAGGAGGAACATTCATTGTTCTGTCCGAGATGTCTGATAGAAAATCCGGATTCGGCAAGCGTGTGCAGCTCGTGTGGGCAGCCGCTTGCCCGTCAAACGGAAAAAACGAAACAACAGCCTTCGGAACAGCACCGCAGAAAGATACGCAAGCAGGCGGTCCCCATCGGGATCGCAGGCATCCCCGCATGCTTGATCGCGGCGGTCTCTGCCCTTGCCGCACTGGCGTTTTTCGGTCTGTCCGGATGGGCGGTGCTGACCCGGAACAGCCCGGATTATTCAGCGGCGCTTTTGCGAGGCCGTGCCTTTTCCTATGATCCGAAAACAGGCTTTACACGCTGTTTGACCTTTGCCGTGATCACGGTTGCGGCAGCGGCGGTGGCACTGCTGTGCGAAAAGGGCGCAAAACGCCGCCTGAAAAAGAACAGAGCAAAGTATACCGGCGAGAAAACCTACCGGAAAGTGGCGGCGTTTGCAATCGGCACGTTGACGGCGGGCGGGATCGAACTGCTGTTTTCGGCACTGTATCTGCTGAAATAAGGATTGACAAACCGAGTGGATTCGGTATAATAAAATGCGAATCGTCTAAACGCAATGCGGAAACGAGAAAAATTTGCGCCTTTTCAGAGAGCGGACGGCAGGTGAAAGTCCGCAGGGGCAGTTTTTTCAGCCACTTCCAAGCAGCCTGTGAAAGCAGGACGGGTGCTCCCGTTACAGAGCGGCTAAGATGCCCTGTATAGGGCAATTAGGGTGGTACCGCGGATTTCCTCCGCCCCTAACCAAGGGGCGGAGTTTTTGTTTTTGTGCCGGAGGGAAGAAAATGCTGCCGAAACGAAAGCATCCAAGGTTAAAGGACTGGGATTACAATACAGAGGCATGCTATTTTCTGACGCTCTGCACCAAAAGCCACAAGCCGATTCTGTCACGGATCGTAGGGCGCAGCATCCTTGATGCGCCGGAAATCAAACTGACGAAATGCGGAAAGGCGGTTCAGAACGTACTGGCTTTTTATGCGGAAAACGAAACACGTATTTCCGTGTTGGCATCGGTCATCATGCCAAATCACGTGCATTTGATCGTAAGGGTGAATGCGGAAGGCGGCGCATCAGGGATGCTGCGCCCTACGGGTGCGGAGGATGTTAGGACAGATCCGAAGAACGAGACTGTTCCGCGATTTGTGTCTGCCTTGAAGCGCGCTTTTTCGAAAAAGGCAGGGACGGCACTTTGGCAGACCTCTTATTATGACCATATCATTCGCGATGAAGCCGACTATTTGAGGATTCTGCAATACATTGAAAACAACCCGGCCAAGTGGTCGGAAGACAAATATTACACAGAAATATTACTCGGAGGTAATTGATAATATGGCACACAAATCCTATGGCGTAAACGAATTGCGCGAAATGTTCCTGTCCTTCTTTGAAAGCAAGGGACATCTGCGCCTGCCCAGCTTCCCCTTAGTTCCGCAGCATGACAAATCCATCCTGCTCATCAACGCAGGCATGACTCCGATGAAGCCCTACTTCACCGGCGAAGAAGAACCCCCGCGTCACCGTGTCTGCACCTGTCAGAAGTGCATCCGTACCGGCGACATCGACAACATCGGCAAGACCGCCCGCCATGGCACCTACTTTGAAATGCTCGGAAACTTCTCGTTCGGCGACTATTTCAAGCGCGAGGCTCTGTCGTGGTGCTGGGAGTTTCTGACCGAGGTCGTCGGTCTGGAAAAAGACAGACTCTATCCGTCCATCTATCAGGATGACGAGGAAGCCTTTGAAATTTGGAACAAGGAGATCGGTATCTCTGCCGACCGCATTTTCCGCTTCGGAAAGGGCGACAACTTCTGGGAACACGGCTCCGGCCCCTGCGGCCCCTGCTCCGAGGTCTACTATGACCGCGGCGAAGAATTCGGCTGCGGAAAGCCCGAGTGCACCGTCGGCTGCGACTGCGACCGCTACATGGAAGTCTGGAACAACGTCTTCTCCCAGTTTAACAATGACGGCCACGGCAACTATACCGAGCTCGTTCAGAAGAATATCGACACCGGCATGGGCTTAGAGCGTCTTGCCGTTGCAAGCCAGGGCGTCAATTCTCTGTTCGATGTCGATACCGTCATGAACATTACCAACAAGGTCACGGAGCTGACCGGCGCCTCCTATGGCAAGAGCCATAAGATGGATGTCAGCCTCCGCGTTATCACCGACCACATCCGCTCTGCCACCTTCCTCATCTGTGACGGCGTGCTTCCGTCCAACGAGGGCAGAGGCTATGTCCTGCGCCGCCTGCTCAGAAGAGCCGCAAGACACGGCAAGCTCCTCGGTGTCAACAAGCCCTTCCTGTTCGAGGTCGTTGCGACCGTCGTACACGAAAACGAATGCCAGTATCCTGAGCTGCGCGAAAAGGAATCCTATATCACCCGCGTCATCAAGACCGAAGAAGAAAACTTCTGCAAGACCATCGACGGCGGCATGAAAATTTTTGAAGAAATGCTCCGCCAGCACAAGGACAAGGGCGAGACCGTCTTCTCCGGCGCGGACGCATTCAAGCTTTATGATACCTACGGCTTCCCGATCGACCTGACCATTGAGATGGCGCAGGAGGACGGCATGAGCGTGGACGAGGAAGAATTTGCCAAGCAGATGCAGGAGCAGAAGGTTCGTGCAAGAGAGGCAAGAAAAGCCCTCGGCGACCTCGGCTGGGCAGGCATCGAATTCGGCAAGGAAGTCCCCGAGACTGCCTTTGTCGGCTATGAGAATGAAGAAGCTGAAGGCACGGTCGTTGCCATCATCTCCAATGAAGAACTCTGTGGCTCCGTGTCCGAGGGCATGGATGCCATCATCGTGCTTGACCGTACTCCCATGTATGCGGAAATGGGCGGCCAGATCGGCGACAAGGGTACGCTTCGTGCAGACGGCACGCTCTTTGAAGTGACCGATGTTCAGAAGAACAAGGGCGGAAAATATATGCACTACGGCAAGGTCGTCTCCGGCGAAATTTCCCTCGGCGACAAGCTCACGGCAAAGATCGATGTAGAGCGCCGCAACGCCATCCGCCGCGCACACTCCGCGACCCACCTGCTGCAGAGCGCACTCGAGAGTGTTCTCGGTGACCACTGCCATCAGGCAGGCTCCCTGGTCGAGCCCGACCGCCTGCGCTTTGACTTCACTCATTTCGCAGCTGTGACGCCGGAAGAGCTGGCAAAGATCAATGAAGCCGTTACCCGCTATGTACTTAGTGGTGTGGGCATTGAGACTCTGGTGCTTCCGATCGAGGAGGCCAAGAAGCTCGGCGCAACGGCGCTGTTCGGTGAAAAGTACGGCGATACCGTCCGCGTGGTCAAGATGGGCGATGTGTCTATGGAATTCTGCGGCGGTACGCATTTGGATAATACCGCAAAGGTCGGCCTGTTCACCATCACAAGCGAAGGCTCCGTCGCTTCCGGTGTTCGCCGTATCGAAGCGGTCACGGGTCCCGAAGTGCTCAAGCGTATGGAAGAGCAGCAGGCACTTCTGCTCCGTCTGGCAGAGACTGCAAAGGCACCGAATGTTGCAGAGCTTCCGCACAAGCTCGAAAGCCTGATCGCGGAAAACAAAGAGCTGCATCAGAGAATCGACACCATGAAGGATCGCGCCGCCTCCGGCGAGATCGGCAAGCTCCTCGACGGTGCAAAGGAAGTTTCCGGCCTCAAGGTCGTCACTTCCATCCTGCGCGATGTGGAAGCCGCCGACCTGCGTAAATACGGCGACATCCTCCGCGAAAAGGATGACAAGGCGGTAGCTTGCCTTGCTTCCGTCTGCGGTGAAAAGATCTCGATTTTGGCTGTCTGCGGCAAGGATGCAGTCAGCGCCGGCGTGAAGGCAGGCCTGCTCGTGAAGGGAATCTGCACCCTGTGCGGCGGCTCCGGCGGCGGCAAGCCCGACTCTGCCATGGGCGGCGCCAAGGACGAGAGCAAGCTTCCCGAGGCACTGGCTTCTGTGGAAGCCTTCGTTGCCGATAATGCGAAATAATACGGAGGTCAAATTATGGAAGAATGTCTGTTCTGCCGGATCATTGCCGGAAATATCCCGTCCAACAAGGTCTATGAGGATGAGCTGTGCTATGCCTTTTATGACATCGCACCCATGACCCCGACCCATTTCTTAGTTGTGCCGAAGGAGCATATCGCCTCCGCTGCCGAGATCACCGGGGAGAACGCCTACATCGTGGCGCACATCTATGAGGTGATCGCAAAGCTGGCTGCCGAGATGGGCTTTGCAGATGGCTTCCGCGTTGTTACCAACTGCGGCGCAGATGCCGGACAGACCGTGCATCATCTGCATTTCCATGTGCTTGCAGGCAAGCAGATGGGAAGCTTCAACTGATAGCAAAGAAAATGCCATTCCAAGTTTTCGGAATGGCATTTTGCTTTTGACAGATTGCCAAAAATCGACGGGTTATTTCTGTGAGATTTTGGTAAAATTTTCTTTTGAAGGAGGAAAAACGCGCCTTTGCGGTTGCATTTGACAGGCAAAACGCGTATAATTTATCTGTTAAAATGGGCTGACAGCGGAGAAAGAGGAGAAGCGACTTGAACCTATCCGAACAACTGCAAAAATTCACATCCGGCGCGCTGGAAAATGCATATGAACTGCTCGGCGCACATCAGGAGAAAAACGGCTGGCGATTCCGTGTCTGGGCGCCGAATGCAAGTGCCGTGAGCGTCGTCGGCGATTTCAATTTCTGGAATCCCGAGGATCTTCCCATGCACCCGATCGGCGAGGGCATTTGGGAGGCTGTTTCCACCTTCGCAAAAGAGGGACAATGTTATAAATATTGTGTGGCCCACCGCAGCGGGAAACGGGTCTATAAGACCGACCCCTACGGCTTCCGCACGGCTGCGCTTCCTGATACATCCAGCATTCTGTGCACCTTAAATTACAAATGGAGCGACGGTATTTACCGCCGCACTGCCGCAAGGCAGAATGTGTTAAAGCGCCCGGTCAATATCTACGAGGTACATTTAGGCTCGTGGAAACGGCATGAGGACGGCAGTTACCTGTCTTATGCAGAGCTTGCGCAGGAGCTTGTTCCCTATGTCAAAGATATGGGCTACACCCACATCGAGCTGCTTCCGCTCACCGAATACCCCTATGACCCGAGCTGGGGCTATCAGGTGACCTGCTATTATTCTCCGACCTTCCGCTACGGCGCTCCGCAGGAGCTGATGGGCTTTGTAAATAGCTGCCATCAGGCGGGGATCGGCGTGATTTTAGACTGGGTACCTGCCCACTTCCCGAAGGATGAGAACGGGCTTTATGAATTTGACGGCACTTGCCAATATGAGCTTTCCGACCCTGCAATGAATGAGCACCCCGACTGGGGTACCCGAATTTTTGACTACGGTAAGGGCGGCGTCAGCTCATTCCTGATCTCCAATGTCATTTTCTGGCTGGAGAAATACCACATCGACGGTATCCGCGTGGACGCGGTGGCGTCCATGCTGTACCTGGATTATAACCGTCCGAAGTTCAAGCCCAACCGCTACGGCGGCAGGGAAAACTTAGAGGCGATCAGCTTTCTGCAGCGGCTCAATATCGCGGCGTTCGCGCACAAGCCGAACGTGCTGATGATCGCCGAGGAATCCACGACCTTCCCGAAGATCACGCGGCCTGTGTATGAGGGCGGCCTCGGGTTCCTGTTTAAGTGGAACATGGGCTGGATGAACGATCTTTTGGATTATATGTCCAAAGACCCGGTCTACCGCAAATATGAGCATAACAAGCTGACCTTCCAGCTGACCTATGCCTTTTCCGAGAATTTCATTCTGCCGCTTTCGCATGACGAGGTCGTGCATGGAAAACTGTCCCTGATCGGCAGGATGCCCGGAGAATACGATCAGAAATTCCACAATCTGCGTGCCTTCTTTGCCTATATGATGACAGAACCCGGCAAAAAGCTCAACTTCATGGGCAGCGAGTTCGCGCAGTTCATCGAGTGGAACTATGAGCAGGGGCTTGACTGGCTGCTGCTCGGCTATGACAGACACCGGCAGATGCAGGTCTTTGTCAAGGATCTAAATCATTTCTATCTGGACAACCCCTGCCTGTGGGACAACGAACAAGGCTGGGAATGCTTCAAATGGCTGGAGCCGGACGACAGAGACAACAGCATCCTGTCCTACCGCCGGATCGGCAAGGACGGAAAAGAGTTGATCGTGCTTTGCAACTTCTGCCCCTGCTACCGCGATCACTACCGTCTCGGTCTGCCGAAGACGGGCACCTATGATCCGGTGTTCTGCTCGGACTCTCGACCCTACGGCGGCTGCGGCACCTTCGTTCCCTCGGTCAAAACGCAAAAAAAGCCCTGGGGCGCTTATCAGTATTCCGCGGAATTTACTCTGCCTGCGATGTCTGTCACGATCTACCGACGCAGAGCAGGCGCAAAAAGGAAATCATCTCCGCCTACGGACGGAAAACTAAATAAGCCGGAGACCTCCGGTAAGAAAAAGGAGACGAGCTTATGAATTTTCAGAAGAAACATTGTGTCGCCATGCTGTTGGCGGGCGGCCAGGGCAGCCGTCTGATGGTGCTGACCCAGAACACTGCAAAGCCTGCCGTTCCCTTCGGCGGCAAGTACCGCATCATTGACTTCCCCCTGTCCAACTGCGTCAACTCCGGTATTGATACCGTCGGCATCCTGACCCAGTATCAGCCCCTGGAGCTGAACGAGTATATCGGCAACGGTCAGCCCTGGGGCCTGAACAAGTCCCACGGCGGCGTGCAGGTGCTGCCGCCCTATGCCCGCTCGGAAAAATCCGAATGGTACAAGGGCACGGCAAACGCTATTTATCAGAATATTGCCTTTATCGAACGCTATGACCCCGAAAATGTGCTGATCCTCTCCGGCGACCACATCTACCGCATGGACTACGCCGAAATGCTTGCCTTCCATGAAGAAAAGCAGGCCGACTGCACCATCGCCGTGCGTAAGGTGCCGATGGAGGAGGCAAGCCGCTTCGGTATCATGAACACCCGAGACGACGGCTCCGTTTACGAATTCGAAGAAAAGCCCAAGCAGCCCAAGAGCAACAACGCCTCCATGGGTATCTACATTTTCCGTTGGAGCATCCTCAAAAAGTTCCTCATCGAAGACGAGGCAGACCCCGATTCCAGCAACGACTTCGGCAAGAATGTCATTCCTGCCATTTTGAACGCAGGCCATAAGATGTACGCCTATGATTTCAACGGCTACTGGAAGGATGTCGGCACGATCGGCTCTCTTTGGGAGGCCAACATGGAGCTTTTGGGTGATGAGCCTGCGTTTGACATCTACGGAGACAAGACCCATAAGATCTACGCCAGAAACTACGCTTGCCCGTCATCTTATATTGACGCTGACAGCTCCATCCGCAACTCCTTCATAGCCGAGGGCTGCGGCATCTACGGCAAGGTAGATCACTGCATTATCTCCACCAACTGCATCGTCCGCAAGGACGCTGTTGTGGAAGACAGTGTCATCATGCCGAACACGATTATCGAGTCCGGCGCGATTGTGCGCCATGCCATCATCGGTGAAAATTGCAGTATTTGCCGCGGAGCGGTGATCGGCGGCACCTTCGCAGACGGCGAAAAGAAAGAAATCAGTGTCGTGGGCAAGGATACGGTCATCGAAGAAAACCGTTCCATTGCACCCGGCGAGATCGTATAAGGCGAAAGGAGGAAATGAACATGAATTTAATGGGTGTTATCTTTGCTAATATCTATGACAGTTCCCTCGGTCAGCTGACCAACAAGCGTACCATCGCTTCGCTTCCGTTCGGCGCAAGATACCGCAATATTGATTTCTGCCTGTCCAATATGTCCAACTCCGCCATCAGCCATGTCGGCGTGATCACGAAATATAACTATCAGTCTCTGATGAACCATATCGGCTCGGGTCAGGAGTGGGATATGGAGCTCGGCGAAGGCGGTTTGGAATTCCTGACCCCGTTTGCACAGGGTCACAGCGGCTCCTATCGCGGCAAGCTCGATGCCCTGAATGCGGCTATCGACTTCCTTTCTCTTGCAAAAGAAGAATATATCGTCATGGCAGACGGCGGCGTGCTGTGTGCAATGGACTACCGCAAGGTGCTCGATGACCACATCGCCTCCGGCGCAGATGTGACCGTTGTTGTCAAGGACGGTATCTGCAACGGCTCGAAGCAGGTAGACCTCGGTATTTTGCTCGGCGAGGACGGCAGGATCGAAGACATGGCCGTGGACTTTGCAGCCGACGATCGCTACTATGCCTCTATGGGCGTATTCGTGATGAAGCGCGAGCTGCTCATTGAGCGCACGAAGGATGCCGTTTCTCACAGCCTCTACCGCTTGGAGCGCGATATGATCATGCGCGGCTTCTTCACAGGCAATATGAAGATCCATGCCTACAAGTATGACAGCGTTGCCCTGTTCAACGAAAGCCCCAAGGAATATTACCGCAACAATTTGGCGCTGCTTGACTGGGATGTACGCAACGAGCTTTTCCACAGCGAGCAGACCATTTATACGAGAGTCCGCAATGAGGTTCCCGTTTACTTCGGCGACAGCGCCGAGATCGATAACTGCATCGTCGGCGACGGCTGCATCCTCAAGGGCAATGCCGTCCATTCCGTGCTGTTCCGCGGCGTCCAGGTCGAAAAGGGCGCACAGGTTTCCGATTGCGTCATCATGCAGGATGCCGTCATCGAAGAAGGCGCCGAGGTCAAGTGCTGCATTTTGGATAAGGATGTCCGCGTCCGCAAGGGTACCAAGCTCTGCGGAACTCCCGATCATCCCGTGATCGTGGAAAGAGGAGAAATTATATGAGAATTGCCATCGCTGCCTCTGAGGCGGCTCCGTTTGTCAAGACCGGCGGCTTGGGCGATGTTCTGCAGGCACTGCCCGCAGAGCTTGCCCGTATCCCCGGCAATGAGATCGTTCTGTTCCTGCCTTACTATAAGCGGATCAAATATCATTCTGACACCCCCGTTACCTTTGTCGGGTCGTTCTCTATGGGACTGTCCTGGAGAGAACAGTATGTGGGCCTTTTCAAGCTCAAAAGCCGCAAAAAGAAGCTGCAGATCTACTTTATCGACAACGAATACTATTTTGGCCGAGACTCCGTCTACGGCGACTATGATGACGGCGAACGCTTTGCCTTCTTCTCCAAGGCAGTGCTTGCCTGCATGAACTATATCGGCTTTGAGCCGGATATTCTGCATTGCCACGACTGGCAAACTGCCTTGATCCCGGTCTATTTCCGTGCACTGTATCAAAGCCGCTGGCCCTCCACCCGCCTGATATTCACCATCCACAATGTCGAATATCAGGGCAAGGCAGACCCCGCCTTCTTTGAAGATACCATCGGCCTGCCTGCCGAATATAAGGATATTTTGAGCTTTGACGGCTGTCTGAACTTTATGAAGGGCGCCATTGCACTGTCCGACCGTGTGACGACCGTCTCGAAGACCTATTCGCAGGAGCTGAAATACCCCTACTATGCGCACGGCCTCGATGGCGTGCTTGCAGGCTGCGGCGAAAAGCTCACCGGCATCACCAACGGCATTGATGTAGATGTCTATAATCCGCAGACGGATAGCGCGCTGAGCGCGAACTTCTCCGCCAAGAACCTCAAGGGCAAAGCAGAAAATAAGCTCGCCCTGCAAAGAGAACTCGGCCTCAATGAAGCGCCGGATGTTCCTGTGATGGCAATGGTCACGCGCCTGGTCGGCCATAAGGGCATCGACCTGCTGACCTACATTCTGCACAGACTTATGGACAGAGAGGTTCAGCTTGTCATCGTCGGTACAGGTGACCGGATGTATGAGCAGCTTCTTGCCGGTATGGCAGCAAGCTATCCCGGCAGATTCTCCATGAATCTGCGCTTTGACCCGAAGCTTGCCTCCTGCGTTTATGCGGGCGCTGACATCTACCTGATGCCGTCGAAGTCCGAACCCTGCGGCTTGAGCCAGCTCATTGCCATGCACTATGGCACGATCCCCGTGGTCAATGCTACGGGTGGTTTAAAAGACACCGTTCCGCCCTATAATCCGCAGAGCAAGGACGGCAGAGGCTTCAATTTCCAAAGCTACAATGCCGATGATTTCCTCGCGGCCATTGACCGCGCCATCACGCTGTACTATAACGACAAGAAGGCATGGAACGATCTGATGCGCAGAGACATGGAATTTGACTGCAGCTGGAAAGCACCTGCACAGGAGTACATGGCACTTTATCAAAGCCTTCTGTAACGAAAGGACCCGACGCAATCTATGAAATCTTATCTTGAACTGATCGACTTAGAATGTCAGCACGAGTTTGGCTGCTCCGTAGACGAGGCCACCGAAAAGCAGGTCTACCGTGCACTATGCACGGTCGTGCGGGAAATGCTCGCCGAAAAGCGCCGCAGCTACCGCCATACCTGCAGGGAGGAAGGCCGCAAGCAGGTCTTCTATATGTCAATGGAATTTTTGGTCGGCACCTCCCTGCGCAACAACCTCTTCAACCTCGGCGTGGAGGAACCCTTCCGTGCGGCCTTGGCCGAAAAGGGCTTTGACATCGAAAAGCTCTATGACATGGAGCCTGATGCAGGCCTCGGCAACGGCGGCTTAGGCAGGCTTGCCTCGTGCTATATGGACAGCCTGACAGGGCTCGACTATCCCGCCACCGGCTATTCCATCCGCTATGAATTCGGCATCTTCCGTCAGAAGATCGTTGACGGCTGGCAGATGGAGTTCCCTGACAACTGGCTGGAAATGGGCGATGTCTGGCTGCGTCCGCGGCAGGATGAGGCCGTGGAGGTGCGCTTCGGCGGCGAAGCACGCGAGTGGCAGGACAACGGCAAGTTCAAGGTCGCCCATGTGGGCTATACATCCGTCATGGCGGTGCCCTATGATATGCTGATCTCGGGCTACGACAGCAAGGCGGTCAATAAGCTTGTTCTGTGGAGTGCCAAGCTTCCGCAGAGCTTCGACATGGCAGCCTTCTCCAGAGGCGACTATGTCCGCGCATTGGAGCAGAACACGATGGCGGAGACCATCTCCAAGGTGCTCTATCCGGCAGACGACCACATCTCCGGCAAGCGCCTGCGCCTGCGGCAGCAATATCTGCTCGTGTCTGCGTCTTTGCAACAGATTCTCAACCGCCATCTGAGAGATTACGGCACGCTCGACAATCTTTCGGATAAGGTTGCCATCCACATCAACGACACCCACCCGGCACTGTGCGTGCCGGAGCTGATGCGGCTTCTGATGGACGAGCACGATTACGGCTGGGATGAAGCATGGGAAATGGCGCAGAAGACCCTTTCCTACACCAACCATACCGTCATGTCCGAGGCCTTAGAGCATTGGAGCGTGGAGCTCTTCCGTGAGCAGCTTCCGCGCATCTATTCCATCACTGCGGAAATCAACCGCCGGCTTAGGGAATCGCTTCAAAAGAGCTTCCCGAACGACCCCGGTAAGATCGACTATATGGCCGTCATTTCCGGCGGCGAGGTGCGCATGGCAAATCTCTGCCTTGCCTGCTGCCATACAGTCAACGGCGTTTCCAAGCTTCACACGGACATCCTCAAAAACGGCCTGTTCCGCGACTATTGCAGTCTGTCTCCCAAGCGTTTTACGAATGTCACGAACGGCATTGCATACCGCAGATGGCTGTGTCAGTCCAATCCGTCCCTTACGGGCTTTTTGGATGAGATCATCGGAGATGACTATAAAAACGACGCGAAGCAATTAGAGCGCCTGCTTTCCTACCGCGATGACGAGGGCGTTCTGAAGGCTTTGGAGCTGATCAAGCGAGACAACAAGGCAAGACTTGCCAAGTATATCGCGCAGGCGAACGGCATCAATGTCGACCCTGCTTCCATCTTCGATGTGCAGATCAAGCGCCTGCATGAATATAAGCGGCAGCTTCTGAACGTGCTGCACATTCTGTCTCTTTATAACAAAATCAAAGCCTCGCCCAATAGCCCCTTTACGCCCCATACCTTCATCTTCGGCGCAAAGGCCTCGGCAGGCTATGTCCGCGCAAAGCAAATCATCAGCCTGATCGTGGCGGTATCGAAGTTCATCAACTCCGATCCGCAGGTCAGAGACAAGCTCAAGGTCATCTTCATTGAGGACTACAAGGTTTCTCTTGCCGAGATCATCATCCCGGCGGCAGACCTGTCCGAGCAGATCTCCATCGCGGGCAAGGAAGCCTCCGGCACCTCCAACATGAAGTTTATGATCAACGGTGCCGTCACCATCGGCACGCTCGACGGAGCGAATGTGGAGATCCATGAAAAGGTCGGAGACGAAAATATGTTCCTGTTCGGCTTGAAGGCCGACGAGGTAGAGGCACTTTGGCAGCGGGGCTATAATCCCAATGAGTATTTGACCGATGAGCTGCGCGGCGTGCTGGATATCCTGACCTCCGGCGTCCTCGGTCAGCGCTTTGATGACATCGTGCTTTCGCTGCTGACAAATCGCTTCGGCACGGCCGATGCCTATATGACTCTGGCGGACTTCAACGATTATGCCCGTGCGCAGCGCGATGCCGCAAACGCCTTTGACGATCCCATCGGCTTCCAGAAAAAAGCTTTGGTCAACATCGCAAAGGCAGGGATCTTCTCGGCAGACCGCGCCGTCACCGAGTATGCGGAGAATATCTGGCATTTATAAAACAAAGAAAGAGAACGACCATGCGCATTTTATATAACAGCAAAGAGCTATACTACAAAGCCCCCTTCGGAACTCTTGTTCCGAAGGAGGCTTGTTCGCTGCGCATCCTGATCCCGTGCAGCTGCGAAACATCCGCCGTCAGCGTGGAATTCGAGACAGAAGACGGTACCCCTGTCGGGAGCTTCCCGTTCCGAAAGGAGGGGACAAAAGACCTCTATGACAGCTTTACCTGCACGGTATCTTTGAATACCTGCGGCCTGTATTTTTACTGGTTCCGCATCACGGCCAATACGGGGCCTTTCCGCCTGTTCAAGCAGGGAAACGATACCAACATGGAAGCAGGCGACCGCTGGCAGCTGAGTGTCATCCCGGAGAATTTCACCACGCCCGACTGGCTCAAGGGTGCAGTCATCTATCAGATTTTCCCCGACCGCTTCAAAAAGTCGGGAGACTGTGATCTGCACGACAAGCTGCAGCCCTTTATTCTCCGCGAGGACTGGGGCGGTCAGCCGCAGTATTCTCCCAATGAAAAGGGCGAGGTGCTCTGCAATGACTTTTTCGGCGGCAACTTCCGCGGCATTACCGAAAAACTGGAGTATATCCGTAACCTGGGCGCGACCGTTCTTTACTTAAACCCCATTGGTATGGCCTTTTCCAACCACCGCTACGATACGGCGGACTATAAGCGTCCCGACCCCATGCTCGGCACCGAGGAGGACTTCCGCACGCTGACAACGAAAGCGCACGAGCTCGGAATGCACGTGATTCTCGACGGCGTCTATTCCCATACAGGGGCAAACAGCGTTTATTTTGACAAATTCGGCATCTTCGGCAACGGCGCCGTAAAAGGAGAGAGCTCTCCTTATTACAGCTGGTACACCTTCAAGCACTTCCCAGACAAATATGAGTGCTGGTGGGGCTTTGAGACCCTGCCCGATGTGCGCGAGCTGGACGAAAACTATCAGGACTTCATCATGTACGGGCAGGACAGCGTTTTGGAACACTGGTTAAAGCTCGGTGCGGACGGGTTCCGTTTGGATGTAGTCGATGAACTGCCCGACCTGTTCGTTTCCCATCTGAAATGCCGCCTGCGGGAGCTTCGCCCGGATGCAGCCCTTTTGGGCGAGGTCTGGGAGGATGCCTCCAACAAAAAGGCCTATGACGAGCTGCGCAGATATTTCACCGACGCACAGCTTGACAGCACAATGAATTACCCGTGGCAAAAGGCAATTATACGCTTTTGCAGGGAAGAGGATGACGGCACCGCACTCGCAGAGATCCTCATGACCATCGCAGAAAACTATCCGCCGCAGGTCGTATCGTGCCTGATGAATCTGCTCGGCAGCCATGACACGGCAAGAATTCTGACCGCTCTTGTCAGAAAGATCCCGGACACCCGCCCGGAGCAGGCAGAGGTTGTTTTGTCGGAGGAAGAGCGGGCGCTTGCCGTCAGACGGCTGCACCTTGCAAGCTTTTTGCAGTTTACCCTCCCGGGCAGCCCGAGCATCTATTACGGCGATGAGGCAGGGATGGAGGGCTGCAAGGATCCGTTTAACCGCGCCTGCTTCCCCTGGGGCAATGAGGATCAGGCGCTGACGGCGTGGTATCAGGCACTCGGCAGGATGAAAGAGCATCCCGTCCTGCGCTACGGCGACCTGCGTGTGCTGTCGGCAGGGGAAGGAAAGCTGTCATTCGTCCGCACATGGCAGGGACGCCGGGTCACGATGTTCGTCAACCGGAGCGATGCTCCGCAGATGACAGATGCAGCCGGTACGATCCTGTTCTCTGAAAATATGCAGCAGCTTCCGAACGGCGAACGCTTCCTGCTTCCGTACGGTGTCTGCGCGATCGAGACATAAAAACGCATACCAATCCCAAAGGCACCTTTCTGCCTTTGGGATTTTTTGCTTCACGCTGTACGCCGACGGCAGACGCGGACGCGCAGAAAGGCAGGAAAAGAGCATGTTTTTCCGGAAAATCCTGCATAGATTGCGGATATTTTTACTGTATATTTGCAGACGAAAAATCCATTATTGATGATTATTGATAGAATTCGCCGCTTTATCGAAACAAAGTTTCCCCGTTTTACACAAATTGTGAAGAAAGTATTAAAAAAATGATTCTTTTGCTTGATTCCGTCAAAATCATGTGTTATAATACCTAAAAATATATCCCGAAATTTGGTGCATATATCAAGAAAGAATGTCCACCACTGGCGGACGCTTCCGCTTTCTTAAGATGATATTTTCTGTGCTTGCCACAGTGAATATAAATTTATTTTTGGAGGAAAAAACTAAATGAAGAAGAATCTTTCCAAGGTTTTGGCGTTAGTCCTGGCTCTGGTTCTTGTTCTGGCTGCTTTCACCGGCTGTAAGAAAGACGGCAAGAATGATCCCGGCAAGACCCCGACCGGCACGCGCGAAAACAAGATCATCTACGGCAGCACCACTGAAGTTTCCGGCGACCTCGGCAACGCATGGTGGTCCAACAATGCTACCGACAAGCTGATCCGCGATCTGATCGATGATTACAGTGTTATCGTATTTGACCAGGGTGGTCAGATGGTTGTTAATACCACCGTTGCTGAAGAAGTCAGCGATGTTGTTATGAACGACGACGGCACTGCAACCTACACCGTTAAGATCAAGGAAGGCCTGAAGTTCAACAACGGTACGCCCATCACTGCTGCTGACTTCGTCGCATATTCACTGGTTGCTTATTCTCCTGCAACCCTCGAAGCAGGCGCAACCATGTATGCTGATACCGTTGTCGGCGCACAGGATTATCAGGATGGCACCACCAAGGTCCTCAGCGGCGTCAGACTGCTCGACGAGTACACCTACTCCATCAGCATCACTCCTGACTACGCTCAGTACTACTTTGGCCTGTCCTATGCATCCCTGTCCCCCATCTATCTGCCTCTGTACAGCTCCGCTGCTCTGACTGTTAAGGACGACGGCGAAGGTGTCTACCTCGACGGCGGCGAACTGAATGCAGATGAAATCAATGCATCCCGTTACGTTTATGCAGACCGTGTCTCCGCAGGCCCCTACACTCTGAAGAGCCTCGACGTCGGTACTCTGGTTACCACCCTTGAGATCAACCCCAACTACGCAGGCAACTTCGAAGGCCAGAAGCCCAGCATCAAGACGATCGTTCTTGTCAAGGCTGAGGACGAGACCATGATGGACGCTTTCAAGACCGGCGAAATCAACTTCCTGTCTCAGGTTTCCGAAGGCGAGCAGATCAACGCTGCTCTCGACATGGTTGAAGATGGCGGCTTCGACTACTGCCACTACACCCGTAACGGCTACGGCAAGATCCAGTTCCAGTGCGACTTTGGCCCCACGCAGTTTACCGCTGTTCGTCAGGCTGTTGCATATCTGCTTGACCGTAACGAATTCGCTACCACCTTCTGCGGCGGCTACGGCTCCGTTGTCCATGCTGCATACAGCACCGCTCAGTGGATGTATCAGGATTCCGAAGAACTCTTCAACGAAAAGCTCAACACCTACGCATACGATCCCGCTAAGGCTATCGAAGTCCTCGAGGCTGACGGTTGGGTCCTCGATGCTGAAGGCAACGACTATGTCTCCGGTGTCCGTTACAAGGAAGTTTCCCCCGAAGAAGCAGGCGACTACGCTCTGAACGTTACCCTCGACGACGGCCGCATCCTGATGCCTCTGCACATCATGTGGGCTTCCTCCGAAGGCAACTCCGTCTCCGACCTGCTCGTTACCATGCTGGCTAACGGTCAGCAGACTGCTGATGCAGGCATGGTCATTGAACAGAACGTTATGACCTTCACCGAACTGCTGAACTGGATGTACCGTGATACCTCCGTTGGCGAACAGTATGGTGTTCCCACCTACGGTATGTACAACCTGGCTACCGGCTTCGCAGAAGTCTATGACTACTCCTTCAACTTCGCATCTGATCCTGAGTCCCCCTATGTCGAGATGGGCTACAACACCAACTATATCTTCGACAAGGAACTCGACGACCTGTCCATGGACATGGTTTACGATGCAGCTCCCGGCGATGATGCAGCTTACCTTGATTACTATCAGAAGTTCATCATCCGCTTCAACGAACTGCTTCCCGATCTGGCTCTTTACTGCAACGACTATCACACCTTCTTCCCGTCCTGGCTGAAGGGCTATGAAGAATCCAGCCTTTGGGATTTCCAGAAAGCAATTATTTACGCTTCCATCGAAGGCGCTAAGTAATTCGAAGCGAAACTTACAAATCTATGGCGACGGGGCAGAATCTGCCCCGTCGCTTCCCCGCTTTTTATTCTTGTTTCGGTTCTTGAGACCGATTTGAATTCGAATATTATGTCCCGTTCCGGGACTGCTATAAAAAGAAAGTAAAAAGATAGTAAAGGAGGTCATGCAGATGGGAAAATATGTAGTTAAGCGTCTGCTTTATATGGTCCTCGTCTTTTTGATCGTTTCATTGCTGATGTATGCAATATATAACCTGATCCCGACTGACCCGGCTCGCGCACAGCTTGAACCGTTAAAGCGTTCGCTGCGTCCGGCGGAGTATGAGAAAAGATACGAGCAATTACGACATCAAATGGGTTTGGATGCACCGCTGGTCGTGCGATACGCGCGATGGATGGGCTTTGTTCCGGATGTGAACGGAAAGTTTGACGGATTGCTGGAGGGCAACCTCGGTTATTCGCAGCTTTACAAAACGGATGTTGCAGAGGTTATTCCCATCCGTATGAAGAATACGATATTCATCAACATATTCTCAACGATCATTGCACTTGCAATAACGATCCCGTTGGGCATTTACTGTGCGGTGCATAAGCGCGGCAAGTTCGACAGCAGCGTACAGGTGCTTACGATCATCGGTTACTCCATACCGATTTACATCATAGGCCTGATATTCATCTGGTTCTTTGCAGTTACCATGGGATGGCTGCCTGTTTCAGGTATAGAAACACCGGGCAACCACTTCACGGGGTTCCGAGCATTCCTCGACAAGACCTACTACCTCATTTTGCCGGTGCTTGTTATGACGGTCGGCTCCCTCGGCGGCATGACCAGATATGTCCGTGCTGCAATGATCGACTCTTTGAGCATGGACTATATCCGTACAGCACGTGCAAAGGGTCTGCGTGAAAAGGTTGTCATCTATTCTCACGCATGGCGCAATGCTTTGCTTCCGGTCATCACGGTCATCATCGGCTGGTTTATCAGCATTTTCTCCGGTTCTCTGATTATTGAAAATATGTTCGGTCTTAACGGCATGGGACAGCTTTACTATCAGGGCCTGATGAATAATGACTATGAGCTTGCCCTTGCAATTCAGATGTTCTACATCATTATCAGCCTCGTCGGGCAGCTGATCACCGACCTTAGCTACGGCCTGGTCGACCCGCGTGTCCGTGTGGATAAGTAAGGAGGTTGGGAACGATGAAAAATAAGAACAAGACCAAGCACTCCTGCACGATTCTGCAAAGACTGTTCGGCAACCGCAATAAAGTCACAGACTTTATGAAGGAAGAACAGCTTCAGAGCCCCGGCCGCTTGATGGTAAAGAACTTTACCCACAACACGCTCGGCATGACGGGCTTGATTATCTTCCTGCTGATTTTCCTGTTTGTCATGATCGGCCCGGCCTTCTTTAAGCTGGATCTGTCCTACCAGGACAATACGCAGACCAACGTTCCTCCCGGACTGAACATGCTTTCCGCGCCGGAAGAAATGAACGGCAAGGTCAAGAAAATCGCCCCCGGCCCCACCTTTGCGGCAGGCCTCGATGAAGACGGCAAGATCTATCTTTGGGGCAAAACCAAGATCACTTCCAAAATTGATCTTAAGGACATCCCCGAGAATCTCAAGGATAAGGATATCGTCGATATCGCTGCCGGCTATGACCATATTGTTGCACTGGACAAATTCGGTAAGCTCTATGTTTGGGGCAACCGCCGTCTCGGCCAGGACAAAATTCCCGACAAGTTGACGGCTTATGCCAACAGCGGCAGGAATCCCAACATCGTTCAGCTCGAAGCAAGCAACCAGTTCTCGGCAGTCGTGACCGAAAGCGGTGACCTGTATATCTGGGGCAACAGCAATCTTTCGGATATCGGCGTAAAGAGCGACTATAAGGGCAATATCCAGAAAGTCGCACTTACGAGTTATGCTTACATTTCCCTGCTGAAGGATGGCTCTGTTGCCTATACCGGATATCAGAAGGACAATCCTCTTGCCAGGATCCCCGAGGGTCTTGACAGCGGTGTTGTCGATATTGCCAGTACCAGCAACTCCGTTGCGGCAGTAAAGGAAGACGGCACTGTCGTCGTTTGGGGCACCTGCACCAAGGGCGAGAATGATGTTCCGAAGTTTGACGGCAAGCCCGTCCGGATTTCCGGCGGCCGTTACCATTATTCCGTTCTGCTTGATAACGGCAAGGTCGTCTCCTGGGGCGACAATACCCACAAGCAGACCAAAGTCCCGTCTTCTGTCAAGAATGTTGAAGACATCTATGTCGGCTTCTATCAGAACTATGCCGTCACCGAAAAGGGTGACATTGAAGCATGGGGCCTGAAGGGTTATCTCTGCGGCACAGACGATCTCGGTCGTGATATCCTGAACCGTATTGTTAATGGCGGTAAGGTCACTATGACCGTCGGCGCTATCTCCGTTTTGATCTCTCTCGTGATCGGCATTATCCTCGGCGGTCTGGCCGGCTACTTCGGCGGCTGGGTCGATATGATCGTCATGCGTGTATCCGAGGTTATCGGCGGTCTGCCGTTTATCCCGTTTGCAATGATCCTATCTGCAATCATCGGCACGAGAATCTCCGTTGAGCAGAGAATGTATCTTATCATGGTCGTCCTCGGCGTCCTGTCCTGGCCGGGCATCTGCCACATGATCCGTGCGCAGATCTTCTCCCAGCGTGAACAGGAATATGTTACCGCGGCCAAGGCCATGGGCATTAAAGAACGCGTCATTATCTTCCGCCATATTATTCCCAATGTACTGAGTATGATTCTCGTCGATGCAACGCTTGAATTTGCAACCTGTATGCTGACCGAATCCACTCTGTCTTACATGGGCTTCGGCATTTCGCCCCCCACACCGACCTGGGGCAATATGCTGACCGGTGCCAATAACTCTCTTGTTATTCAGCAGTTCTGGTGGCGTTGGGTATTCCCCGCAGCGATCTTCGGCATCTGCACGATTTGCATCAACCTGATCGGTGATGCGCTTCGCGATGCAGTCGATCCGAAGTCCGCGGAACGGTAAGGAGGGTGAATTATGGCATTATTAGAGCTTAAAAACCTGAAAACTTTCTTTACGACAAAACGCGGTATTGTTAAGGCAGTCAACGGCGTCAGCTACAGTGTCGATTCCGGTAAGGTTCTCGGCATCGTCGGTGAATCCGGCTCCGGCAAGAGCGTTTCCGCAATGAGTATCCTTCAGCTTCTTGACGGCAACGGTTACATCGAATCCGGCGAGATCATCTTTGACGGAAAAGACCTGACAAAGCTTTCCACCAAGGAAATGTATAAGATTCGCGGCAATGATATCTCTGTCATTTTCCAGGAACCGATGACTAGCCTGAACCCTGTCTTCTCTGTCAGCAAGCAGCTTTCCGAGCCGCTGATGATCCATCAGGGAATGAGCAAGAGCGAAGCTGCACAGAAGGCAATCGAGCTTCTGTCTGACGTTAAGATCCCGAATCCCGAGGTTGTTGCAAAGCAGTATCCGCACCAGCTCTCCGGCGGTATGCGTCAGCGTGTCATGATCGCTATGGCACTTGCCTGCAAGCCGAAGATCCTTATTGCCGACGAGCCCACCACTGCGCTTGACGTTACCATTCAGGCACAGATCCTGAAGCTGATGAACGAACTGCGTGAAAAGAATAACACAGCAGTCCTGTTCATTACGCATGACCTCGGCGTTATCAACCAGATGGCAGATGACGTTGCAGTCATGTATTGCGGCCAGGTCGTTGAGTTTGCTCCCGCGGAAACGATTTTCCATTCCTCGGAGTATTCTCATCCCTATACGGAAGGCCTGATGCTTTCCATCCCGAGACTTGATACGCCGGGCGATGCACGTCTTGAGGCGATCCCGGGTGCCGTCCCGCATCCGTTGGATCTGCCGAAGGGCTGCAAGTTTGCACCGCGCTGCAAGTACGCAACCGAGCGTTGCCAGGAGGAAGAACCCGAGTTGGTTCATGTGTCCGAAAATCAGCAGGTTCGCTGCTTCTATCCCAATAAGGAGGACAGACATGGAAAACAACAATAAAGAAGTTCTGCTCCGAATCAGCAACCTGAAGCAGTATTTTCCGCTGAAAAAGGGCCGTTTTGTTAAGGCAAACGACGGCATTTCCATTGATATTTACAAGGGCGAGACCTTCGGCCTCGTCGGCGAGTCCGGCTGCGGCAAGTCCACCCTCGGCCGTACCATCCTGCAGCTGTACCATCAGACCTATGGTCGTACCATGTACTATGGCAGATCTTTGGATGATGTCGCTCCGAAATATGTTAGCGCAACGGTAAAGAATCTCAAATCACTGCGCGAAAAGTGGCACGACCTGCGGCAGAAGAGAGAAAAGCTCGAAGCGGAATATGAAACGCTCGACGAGAAGGGCAAATATGCCAAGCACGCGGAGCTGGATAGCGCGCGTAAGCTGGAAGAAGATGCCATGCTCAACATGACGAAGATCGTCGGCGGCTTTGTTTCCGTTGATGACCTGAAGCCTGTTATCGACGTCTACAGCAAGAGCTATGACATTGCAAAGAAGCTTTCCGCAATGGACGACAAACGCGAAAAGCATGCCGTAAACGTCGAAGAAGAAAGGTACGCCAAGAGAGCCGCAGAAGAAGCCGGAAAAGAATACAACGAGAAGAAGCTTGCAAAGGCAGAGCAGAAGCTTGCCGACACCGATGCAAAGATCGATGCTTACCGCAAGGAGCTGAGTGCCATCAGCGCAGAGATCGATCAGATGCGCAAGCCCTATGCAAACGATCCCGAGTTCCAAAAGTACGAGGCCTACCGTGATGACGGCATCGACCTGGCACGTCTGAAATACGAGGAGATCCGTAAGCTCCGCCGCGATATGCAGTTGATCTTCCAGGATCCGTATTCTTCTCTGAATCCGCGTATGAGCGTCGGCCAGATCATCAGCGAGGGCATGATTGCCCACAACATGGTGAAGAACAAGGGCGACCGTATGCAGGAAATGGTTTTGAACGTCATGGACGAATGCGGCCTTGCACCCTACTTCCTGCACCGCTTCCCGCATCAGTTCTCCGGCGGTCAGCGTCAGCGTATCGGTATTGCCAGAGCACTTGCGACCAACCCGAAGTTTGTTGTTTGTGACGAAGCCGTTTCCGCACTTGACGTCTCCATTCAGGCGCAGATCATCAATCTGCTGCTTGACCTGAAGGAACGTGAAAATCTTACCTATCTCTTCATTACCCACGACCTTTCCGTCGTTAAGTATATTTCCGACCGAATCGGGGTAATGTATCTTGGGTCGATGGTCGAGTTGGCTGCCTCGGAGGAAATCTTCGACAAGCCGCGCCATCCTTACACAGAGGCGCTTTTGAACGCGATTCCCACAACGGAATCCGTGGGCGGACGTCAGCTTGAGATCCTTGAAGGCGATATTCCCAGCCCCGTCGATCCTCCGAAGGGCTGCAAATTCCACACTCGCTGCAAGTACTGCACAGAAATCTGTGAGCACATCACGCCCGAGTGGGAGGAAGTTGCTCCCAACCACTTCGTAGCTTGCCATCATAAGCTTCAGGTGGCCGAATAATTTCGAGAGGAGCTATGCCATGCGGCGCATGTATCGCGTAGATGAGGCATTCGAAGCGCAACAGAAAAACCGTCAGGAAGTCAAGCAGGAGCTGCCCGACCCGAAATCGGAAGCACCGGCGCCTTCTGTCAAAGATGAGATGGAGAAGGGCGACCTATTCGCCATGCTTGTCTCCGCCTGGTTTCTGATCGTTCCTCTGTGTCTGATCCTTTTACTGGTGATCGCATATGGCACAGCGTTCCTGCTGGGACTATTATGATGTAATGAAAAGGGGCTGTTTTTCAGCCCCTTTTTCATTGCTTTCCTAGAGATATCTCGGCTGAAATTTATGCAAAATAACCAAAAAGCGAATTAGAAGATTGTGCACTACGTATATTGCAAATCCGAAACCTGCGTGCTATACTCTAGCCATCAAAAGGGAGTAGTTCCGGAGCAATCCGGCTGCACAACCGTCATCACGGGCTTTGCCCCGGGTGTGCAGAATCCTACAGGATTTACGAGACTTTTACCGAATTCGATAAAAGTCTCTTTTTTATTTCCTTTTGAGTCAATCAACCATTGTCATTTCAGAAAAGGAGAGAAAGTATCATGGAAAACATTTGGTTCGTATTAGGCCCCATCCTCGGCGTGCTTGCAATCATCCTGATTGCCTGCGGTTATCTTAAAGCGCCTCCTGACACCGCGTACATCATCTCCGGCCTCGGGAAGAAGCGTATCCTGATCGGTAAAGCCGGCTGGCATGTTCCATTCTTTGAACGTGTTGACAAGCTTTCCCTGCGGGTCATGCAGGTTGACGTGAAGACCAGCGAGGCAGTCCCCACGAACGAATTTATCAACGTGACCGTTGACGGTGTTGCAAACGTTAAGATCAGCTCCGACCCGGAGCTTCTGAAGCTTGCCGCCGAATCCCTGCTCGGAAAGAAGCCGCAGGAGCTTGTAACGCTTGTCACACAGGTGCTCGAAGGTAACATGCGTGAGATCGTCGGCTCCGTCGGACTGAAGGAAATGGTGCAGGACAGACAGGGCGTTGCCCGCAAGATCACCGAAAACGTCGTTCCTGATATGCGCAAGCTCGGTATTGAGGTCGTGAACTTCAATATTCAGAATTTCAAGGACGGTGCCGGCACCATTGAGAACATGGGTATCGACAACGTGGAGCAGATCCGCAAGAATGCACAGATCGCAAAGGCAAATGCGCAGAGAGACATTGCCATTGCAACCTCCAACGCCCAGCAGGAGGCCAACGCCGTCAAGGTGCAGGCCGAGAAGCTGATGGCGGAGCAGGATGCCGCACTGGCTGTGCAGCAGGCCGAGATGAAGGTCAAGGCCGACTCCAAGCGTGCAGAGGCAGACGCCGCCTACTCTATCCAGCAGGAGGCACAGCGTAAGACCGTTGAGGTCACGCGCACGAATGCAGACATTGCAAGGCGTGAAAAGGAAGCAGAGCTTGCCGAAAAGGAAATCGCCCTCAAGGAGCGTCAGCTGGACGCAGAGGTACGTAAGCAGGCAGATGCAATGAAGTATAAGGCCGAAAAGGAAGCCGAAGCAGAGCTGATCCGCCGCCAGAGGGACGCGGAGGCAAAGGCCTATGAGGCCGTCAAGCAGGCCGAGGCAAAGAAGGCAGAGGCCGAAGCCATGCGCTACGCGATGGAGCAGGAGGCCGAAGGTATCCGTGCCAAGGGTTTGGCGGAAGCGGAAGCCATTGAGAAGAAAGCCGAAGCCCAGAAGAAGATGGGTGAAGCCTCCATCCTTGAGATGTATCTGACCGCTCTTCCCGATGTGGTGAAGAACGCCGCCGAGCCTCTTGCCAAGACCGACAAGATCGTCATGTACGGTGACGGCAACTCCACGAGGCTCATCAAGGACGTCATGAACGGTGCAAATCAGATCATCGACGGGATGAAGGAATCGACCGGTATCGACCTGGCATCCATTGTGGCAGGCTACGCAGGCGGCAAGCTCGCAGGTAAGCCGCAGGAAAAGAATTAAAGCACTGTGCAGAAGAAAAAACGGGGCGTGCCGGAAGGCACGCCCTGCAAGCAAGCTTAATGACACAGAAAGACCCGCCGAAAAGGACTTTGCTTTCCTCTTCGGCGGGTCATTTTCATTTCAACAGTTATATCCGACTTGCAATTTCCAAGGCAAGCTGAAATTTGTCGATGTTATGATTCGCATCCGATATAGAACCCAAACAGTAGCTATCATCCGAAAGAACATCACCGGTAACGATAAATGTGTACAGGTTCAAGCCGTGAAAATCACAAACAGCCTGCACACCGGCGATTTCCATTTCAACTGCGATACATCCTTCGGCTCTGCGTTTTGCCGTCAGTGCGGAGGTTTCACGCAGGATTGCATCGGTTGTCCAGGTCTTTCCTTCGACATAAGGCACGTTTATTTCATCAAAAACAGCTCTGACAACACTGCTGTTTTTTACCGTGATATAGTCACCGGCAGGGGCATAGTGGTAAGACATTCCTTCGTCACGATATGCTTCTGTGGGTATGACAAAACGGTTCGCCGTCTTTTCGTATGCCAGACTTCCGGAGGAACCGAACATAACGAACTTTGTCGCACCGATCAGCCAGTTGACTTCCAATAAGCATTGTGAAGCGATCGTAGAACCTATCGGAGATAAGTAAAAAGCGATCACTCGTCCCTTATCGTGAAATGAATATATGGGAATGTTGCCGTTGCAGGCACCGATTTCAGCGATTTGCTCACATTCGTGTGATTCAAGAATTGCTTTACAGATCAACCCCGAAAAAGTGATGATACATATATCGGTCAGATGCTTTTGTTCGCCGTAAACATCTTTCAAAGAAATCATCGGTTTGCTTTTTTCATCAAAAGAATCCGTTATCATGATAAATTACTCCAGTCATACTAGGATTTGTCTGCATCCCGAATGAGTGTCGGATTTTGCCGCACAAAATCAACGCCCCGTTCTCTGTTGATTTCGGAAACCTCCGGCTATGCCGGAGGAGGTGCACCGTAATAGCTTTAGCTTCAAGCATCGAGCGAAGCAAGCAACAAACAAAGGCACTTCCGAATTAGTACAATGAAACGGTAAAAGCGAGAGTGCCCGTTTACGGGCGGCAGGGCATCAGATGCAATCGAAAGAATTTTCAGTGCGTCTTTAGATGCCTGTCGGTAAAATGCCCTTATAGGGCTTAATCAAGCCGCCGGCTTAGCCGGCGGTCATGACTTGGCAAACCGGGACTCGGTGAACAATATTTTGTTCATTTAGTATGAATTATCCACGAAACTGACGGATGCCCCGATTTCATTATGCGCAAGTGTTTTTAAGCTTCTTCCAAGCAGCTCCAGCTCGCCCAAAGAACAGGAAACATTCATTTGGCATCTATGAGATCTATCTGTGACATCTCCTATTTCCAAATCAGCTTCAATTGTAACATGACCGGTACGGTCAGCTCCGAGCTTTAAGGAAAATTGAGGCGTGCAATCGCCTCTTTTGTGACCTGACTCAAAATAATCACAATCATATTTCCCCAAACTATATGCAATCAAAAAATCGGATAATTGCGTCAGTTTTTCGTCATCAAAATAACAATCCTGATATGCGCTTACATACTGGTTTGATGCCGAAATTCGGAGCTCAAAGATTGTTTCGTCTTCCCATATTTTTGTAAAAACAAGATTGCCGTTTGCCACTTGTTACTCACCTCTGCGCGAAAGGGCACGTCCTTTTTATATACTTTATCAGAACGCCCAGTTGCCGTCGCGGAAAATCGGAACGGTCTTTCCGTCACGGGTGACAGCATCAATGTTCAGGTCCTTGGTGCCGATCATGAAGTCCTCGTGAACCATGGAGTCGTTCACGCCGAAGGCGCGGCACTCATCAAGGGTGTATTTGTCGTAGTCCTTGATCGTGTCTGCAAAGCCCATGCCGAGGGCGAGATGGCAGGCCGCGTTTTCGTCGAACAGGGTGTTGTAGAACAGAAGACCGGAGGCCTGAATGGGACTGTCATAGGGAACGAGGGCACATTCGCCGAGGTAGGCGGAGCCTTCATCCATATTGATGAGCTTCGTGAGCAGGGCTTCATTCTTCTCTGCGTGCCACTCGACTGCCTTGCCTTCGTGGAAACGGATGGAAAAGTTTTCAATCAGCTGCGCCTGATAGCACAGGGGTTTGGAGGAATAGACGATACCCTCTGCCTTGCCGCGCATCGGGGAGATGAAGCACTCCTCAGAGGGAATGTTCGGGTTGAAGTAGATATTCTGCAGGCTGAGTTCGCCGCCGCCCTTGAATTCTGCCTCCGGGATCATACCAACGGTGAAATCAGTACCGTTGGAGGCATAGTAGTGAAGC
The DNA here is from genome assembly GCA_024404825.1 of Clostridia bacterium. Taxonomy (GTDB): domain Bacteria; phylum Bacillota; class Clostridia; order Oscillospirales; family Oscillospiraceae; genus JAKSPM01. Next base: position 11,435 of record JAKSPM010000002.1, on the reverse strand, counting down.
GACTCGATGCCGAGATTGTTCAGGTAGGAGCAGCGGTCAAAAAGATCTTTGTTGTGCTCGTCCCAGGCCTTGATCGGGTCGTCGGTGACGCGGGAGGTGGAGAGAATTGCTTCCCACAGCTTTTCCATCGCCTGCGAAGCGCGGAGCTCCGGGAACAGCTTCTTTGCCCAGGCCTTACCGGGAACGGCTGCGATGCACCACTGGTATTTGTTTTCCATCTGATCGCGGTAGGGCTTAACGATGGGGTAACGCCGCTGCGCGGACTTTGCCATCTTCTCCTGATTGACGCCCTTAAGACCGTCGGGGTCGTCCGAGTCAAGATAGATGCGGCAGGGGAGCGTGTCTACGTAGTGCTGAAGTCTTGCCTTTTCCCAATCCAGCACGGTGGACAGGTTCTTGAGGCTGCGGTAGCGGTAATGCAGCTTTTCCAGTGCCGGATAGTTCCATTCGACCTTGACGCTGGCGGCACCGAGCTTATAACATTCCTCAGTGACCATCTGTACGAATTCGGGCTGATCGAGGCCTGCATTTATGATGACATCCTGCCCCTTCTGCACGTTGACGCCGCACTTGGCGATCAGTCTTGCATAGCTGCGTAATACGGTTTTCTTCATAGGTTGTTCCTTCTTTCTTAAAAATCCTTCGGATTGCGGTTTCGGTATTCACAAAAACGGTATTTCAAGCCGTTTTCCCCGCGCATTGCACCCTGCACGGTAAGCGCCCATCCGTCCTCATGGTCTAAATCCGGGAAGAAACGGTCAGCAGGCAGCTCGGCATAGGTGATCGTCACATAGGCGCGGTCACAGTAGGGAAGAAGCAGACGGTAAACACTCTCGCCGCCGATGACGCAAAGCTCCTTGGAAGGAAGCTGGCGCAGGCGGGCAAAAAGCGCCTGCTCGCTGTGTACGACCTCCGCGCCCTCTGCAAAAAAAGCTTCATCAGAGGAAAGAAGGATCGTGTTCCTGCTTTTTAACGGCTTTCCTCCGGGGAAGGTCGCAAGCGTCTTTCGACCGCAGATGACAGTCTTTCCGACCGTCAGCGCCCGAAAATGTTTTAAGTCCTCGGAAACGGAGACAAGCAGCTTGTCCCCCTGCCCGATGCCCCAGGAAGGGGTCACATTGACAATACAGTTCATAGGCACCTCAAATCGCCACGGGGATCTCGTCCGTGAATGGGTGATATTGATAGTTTTCCAGTGAGAAACTGTCCTTGGTAAAGCAATAGAAATCGCGGATTGACGCATCCATCCGGAATTTCGGCGCATCAAAGGGGGTCAACTCGATCATCTTTCTCACCGCGTCTATATGGCGGTCATAGATGTGGCAGTCGGCAATCACATGCACGAGCTCTCCCGGCACAAGCCCGGACACCTGCGCAAGCATATGCACAAGAACCGCATACTGCACGACGTTCCAGTTGTTGGCCGTCAGCATATCCTGCGAGCGTTGGTTTAATATTGCGTTGAGCCTGTTTCCGCTGACGTTGAAGGTCATGGAGTAGGCGCAGGGATACAGTGCCATCTCGTGCAGATCGGCAAAATTATAGAGATTCGTCATGATCCTGCGGGAGGACGGATTGTGCTTGAGATCATATAAGACACGATCGACCTGGTCAAATTCACCCTCGGGGTAGACGTTTTTCACGCCAAGCTGGTAGCCGTAGGATTTGCCGATGGAGCCGTTCTCATCTGCCCAACTGTCCCAAATGTGGGCACCTAGGTCGCGGATGTTGTTGGACTTTTTCTGCCAGATCCACAAAAGCTCACCGATGCAGGACTTAAAATAGGTGCGCCGCAGTGTCATGATCGGAAATTCCTCCGACAGATCATAACGGTTTACCACGCCGAATTTCTTGACGGTATGCGCGGGTGTGCCGTCAGCCCAATGCGGGCGCACGTTAAGATCCGTATCCCAAACGCCGTTTTCGAGGATATCGCGGCAGGTTTCGATATAGAAAAGGTCGGCCTTGCTCATAACTGCCTCCGAACGCTCTTTTTTTTCATTATATCACATTTTTGCGATGGTTGCCAGACAAGAAATCATATGATATACTATTTTCGGAAAATTCTTGACAAAGGACGCATTTCATGGAAGAAAAAACATTTGCACAGCTCGGCTTGTCCGAGGAAGTATTGAAAGCACTGGAGAAAAAAGGCTACGGCTACCCGACCCGCGTACAGCAGGAGGCGATTCCTCCCCTTATGGAGTGGAAAGACGTCATCGCCAAGGCACCGACCGGCACGGGCAAGACCTTTGCCTTCGGTATTCCTATGATCGAACATATCGACCCCGAAAGCGAGGCTGTTCAGGGGCTTATTCTGGCTCCGACCAGAGAGCTTGCCATTCAGATCGGTGACGAGCTTCGCGGCCTGCTTACTTATTATAAAAATATCCGCGTAGCAGTGCTCTACGGCGGAGCGAATATCAACCCGCAGATCAAAGCCCTGCAGAAAAAGCCGCAGATCGTTGTTGCTACACCCGGCAGACTCATGGATCACTATAACCGCCACACCATCCGCTTTGACAAGGTGCAGACGGTGATTCTGGACGAAGCTGACCGGATGCTCGATATGGGCTTCTTCAAAGATGTGACCCATATCATCGAAAAAATCAAAAACCGCCGCAATCTCGGCCTGTTCTCCGCGACCATCTCGCAGGAGGTCATGACGGTCTCCTGGATGTATCAGCGTGACGAGGTGGAGATCACGGTCAAGCCCACGCAGGAGAGCCGCCCCGACATCGACCAGTATTCGATTCAGGTCTCTCCCTTCCACAAGCAGGAGATGACGCTCCGGCTGTTAAAGGATTTTGAGCGTGTGATCATCTTCTGCAACACCAAGGTGATGTGCCAGCGCCTGTGCGATGATCTGCAGCGGGCAGGGGTGCAGGCCGACTGCCTGCACGGCGATATCAAGCAGAGCGTGCGTGAAAAAACAATGCAGACCTTCCGAAAAGGCGAGCTTCCCGTGCTGATCGCGACGGATGTTGCTTCCCGAGGCATTGATGTTGACGATGTGGACTGTGTTATCAACTATGATGTCCCGCAGGAGAATGAATACTATGTTCATCGCATCGGCAGAACGGGTCGCGCCCGGAAAAAGGGCGTTGCATGGTCGATCCTCGGCACCTTCCCGGAAAAGGCGAAGCTGGATGAGATCGCAAAGTACTGCCATTTTGAGATCCGGCCGATGAAAATGAATGAGGACGGCACGTTGGAAAAGGCGGAAGAAGCCAAACCCGTGCCGCGCAGAAAGTACAGATGAAGCCGCAGGAGCAGGGCTACCTGCTGCTGTGCTGCACGTTGGGACAAAAGGATGCTGAGCCGCTGCGTCTTTCCGAGCTGCGCGCCCTGCGCCGGAAAATGCACGAGACCGAACCGCCGAAGCGGGACAGGGAGCTGCGCCCGGAGGATCTTCTCAAACTCGGTTACCCGGAGCAAACGGCACAGCGAATCGTCAGTCTGCTGCAAAGACAGGCGCTTTTGCAAGCCTATCTTTCCGAGCTTTCCTGTAAGGGGATCACCCCGGTCACCTGCGTGTCAAGCGCCTATCCCGCACGGCTGAAAAAACTCGGTGATGAGGCACCTGCGGTGCTCTTTGCAAAAGGGGATGTATCTCTGCTGCAAAAACGGGCGATCGCCCTGGTCGGCTCAAGAGACCTGCGCCCGGATAACGCCGTGTTTGCCGCGACGGTCGGCGCACAGGCGGCACAGGCAGGCTTCGCACTTGTTTCCGGAAACGCTTCCGGGGCAGACCGCGCTGCGCAGGAGGCGGCCCTGATCGCCGGCGGAACGGTGATCTCGTTTGTTGCCGACCGCCTGGAGAAATGCCGTGCGGAGAAAAATATCGTCTATCTTTCCGAGGACGGAACAAATGTTGCATTTTCGACCTTCCGTGCACTTCGCCGCAATGCCTTCATCCACGCCCTCGCGGAAACGACCTATGTGGCGCAATGCGCTTACGGACATGGCGGTACATGGGCTGGTGCCCGGCAAAATCTTGACCATGGCTACAGCCCGGTTTTCGTCTTTCAGGATGATACCGAGGGACCCAAACGGCTGTGTGAGCTTGGTGCGGTAGCCGTGGATACACCGGAAATCAAATAGCGAATCCCGGAGCAGCCTGCTGAATGCGGGCTGCTCCGCTTTTTCTCTTTACCGTTTTGAACTAAGTTTTTTGAAAAGGACAAGTAAAAAGTCAAAATAGAGAAAAAATGCAAACTTTGCGTTGATTTTGATAAACGATTTCGGTATAATGACAAGGTATAAACAGAACGAAATGTTCGGAGGTTTTTTTATGTGTGGAATCGTCGGATATGCCGGCAATGCGCAGGCTGCACCGATTTTATTAGACGGTCTTTCCAAGCTTGAATACCGCGGCTATGACTCCGCCGGTGTCTGCCTCTATTCTGAGGGCACATTAAAGGTCGCAAAGGCCAAGGGCAGACTGATGAACCTGTCCAACATGATTGACGGCGGCAACGCCGTTTCCGGTACCATCGGCATCGGACATACCCGTTGGGCGACCCACGGTGCTCCGTCGGATGTCAACTCTCATCCGCATATGGCAGACGGCGGTAAGATCGTCGTTGTCCATAACGGTATCATCGAGAACTATCTGCAGCTCAAGGAGCGTCTGATTAAGGCAGGCAAGAGCTTCCAGTCGGAGACCGACACGGAAGTCGTTGCGAACCTTGTGGAATTCTACTACGAGGATTCTCACGACTTTCTGACAGCTGTTCGTCAGGCAATTTCCCGCATCGAAGGCAGCTATGCACTTGGCCTTCTCTGCGTCGATCAGCCTGATACCCTGATCGCAGTCAAGAAGGACAGCCCCCTGATTTTCGGCTTCGGCTCCGATGGCAACTTTATCGCCTCCGATGTCCCTGCGATCCTCAGCTATACCCGTGAGGTCAGCTACCTCAACGACGGCGACATGGTCGTTTTCACAAAGAATTCCTACCGATTCTACAATGCTGCGGGCGACGAAATCGAAAAGACACCCGAGCATATCACCTGGGAAATCGACGCTGCCGAAAAGGGCGGCTATGAGCATTTCATGCTCAAGGAGATCAACGAGCAGCCCAAAGCCCTCCGCGATACCATCTCTCCGCGCATCAAGGGCGGCGAGGTCGTGCTGGACGATATCAAGCTGACCGCTGACTACCTCAAAGGTCTCAAGCGTATCTACGTGGTTGCCTGCGGCTCTGCCTACTATGTCGGCTGCGTCGGCAAGTATATTCTGGAAAAGACCTGCCGCATCCCCGTTGAGCCGATCCTGGCCTCCGAATTCCGCTATGCAAACCCGATCCTCGGGGAAGATACTTTGGTTCTTATCATCAGTCAGTCCGGCGAAACCGCCGACACCAAATCCGCGCTGATGGAAGCCAAGGCACAGGGCAGCCGTACGCTTGCAATCGTTAATGTGGTCGGCTCCGCCATTGCCAAGGCTGCAGACGATGTCATTTATACCTGGGCAGGCCCCGAAATTGCCGTTGCAACGACCAAGGCCTATTCCACTCAGCTCTCCGTGATCTATCTGCTGGCAATGTACATCGCACGTCAACTCGGTACGGTCGAGCAAGAAGAATACGCGCAGGTGCTTCGCGCATTGGAGGAGCTTCCCGAACAGGTCATGAAGATTCTCGCGCCGGAAAACATCGAGCAGATCCAGTATTATGCTTCTCGCTGTTTCTCCCACAAGGATGCGTTCTTTATCGGCAGAAATGTTGACAGCGCCGTGGGCTTAGAGGGCAGCCTGAAGCTTAAGGAAATCGCCTATGTCCATTCCGAGGCCTATGCCGCGGGCGAACTCAAGCACGGCCCGATCTCTCTGATCGAGGATGGAACGCTGGTTGTTGCACTTGCTACCGTGCCGGAGCTGTTTGATAAGACCATGTCCAACATCAAGGAAGTCCGTGCAAGAGGCGCCAATGTGCTTGCACTGACGCTGGACTGCTTTGACGAAGAGATCCATAAGACGGTTGAGCGGGCAATGCTCGTTCCGCAGACGCACCTTCTTCTTCAGCCGAGCCTGACGGTCGTTCCGCTCCAGATCTTCTCCTATTATGTTGCAGTCATGCGCGGGTGCGATGTCGATAAACCGAGAAATCTGGCGAAATCCGTTACAGTTGAATAACAGAAGTTACATGCCTATGCCGCTGCCGATTTTCGGCAGCGGCATTTTGCAACGAAAATGTAAATAAAAATCGGAAATGTGTCGAGATTTGTCGAATAACAGCGGAATTTTGTGTGTAAAAAATTCGATAAACACCTTGAAAAAGAAAGAGAACTATGGTAAATTATACCTATCGCAGCGATGTACGGCAATGCCGATGGGAAAACAGCAAATTTACCTGATTTTTGCACAAAAGGGGGCGGGCGGCAGCAGCTCTGGCAGCAGCTGCGCCTGCAAGCGGGTGTAATTTTTGTATCAACAGGAGAGGAATCGCATGGACAGTCGAATCAATGTTCTGATTGCAGACAGCAATGAGGAGTTTTGCAAGCAACTGAAAAACGCACTGAAACAGACAGAGGAATATGAAACGGTACAGATCGCAACGGATGGTCTACAGGCAAGCAGACTGCTTTCCGGGATGAACCCGGAGGTGCTGATCCTTGACCTGACGCTGTCGAAGCTTGACGGAATGTCAGTATTAAAGCAGGCATCCGAGATGAAGCCGCGTCCGCTCATGGTCGTGACCTCCAATTTTGTCACGGAGTATGTGGCGGCAATGACGACCAATCTCGGAGCACAGTATTTTCTTTTGAAGCCCTGCGACTGCGAGACGATCGCGCAGCGGATCGGGGAGATCCGCCGCACAAAACAGCAGCAGAAGAGTCCTTCGCAAAAGGCGGGCTACAAGGAGCCGAATATTGAGGCGATGGTGACCTCGGTGATCCACGAGATCGGGGTTCCGGCACACATCAAGGGCTACCAGTATCTGCGTGAGGCAATTATGATCGCGGTGGATGATATGGATGTCATCAATGCCATCACAAAGGTGCTCTATCCGCAGGTTGCAAAGACCTTTGCAACCACCCCCTCCCGCGTGGAGCGGGCAATTCGCCATGCGATCGAGGTGGCATGGGATCGCGGCGATTTGGAGACCTTGCAGCGTTTCTTCGGCTATACGGTCTCCAACACCAAGGGCAAGCCCACAAACTCGGAATTCATTGCACTGATCGCCGACAAGCTTCAGCTGCAGCTGAAAAATGCGGCAATGGCCGCCAATATGTAAAAAGAGGAGCTGATGCGGCAAGCATCAGCTCCTTAGGTATAATGGAGGAAAAAAGAAATCTTTGTTTACAATCTTATTTTATGCGTAAAATGTTAACAAAGAAAGTGAAGAAATGTTAAGAAAATATGAAGTAAAACAGCATCGACCGCCTCAAACTGAGACGGTCGATGTTTTTTATCAGTTTCGAATTCTGATGTCGGTGGGATCCTGAGATTCCAGTGCCATGGAGAGCTCTTCGGTATCCTCTTCGTCAAAACCGTTTTCGTGCTTGGCTCCGTAGCTGTTGGCGTAGCCGTAGCCGCCGTACTTGTAACCGTAGCCGTAGCCGTATTTCGGGCCGTAGCCGTAGCCGTAACCGTACTTCGAACCGTAGCCGTACTGGTTGGTGCCTGCCTGCGTTGCGTTCAGCACACTGCCGATCAGGCGCATATCGGAGTTCGAAAGGGTTTGGATGCTGTCAAAGATCTGCGAGGTGTTTGCAAGGTCCTGGCGTACAACGTAAATCGCGCCGTCAACATACTTTGCAAGCGTTGCAGCATCGGAGAGGATGCCTGCGGGCGGAGTGTCGATGATGATATAGTCCAGCTGCTCGCGCAGGGAAGCCATGATCTTTTCCATGCGGTGCGAGTCTAAAAGCCGCTGCGGAGTGTCGGTGGTTTCGTCGCCGGAGAGCAGCAGCAAAGTGGACTTGGGAACGTTGAGCAGACGGAACTGCTTTGCCTTGTTGCCGAGCAGCTCGACTAAGCCCTCAGAGGGCTGCGTGATGCCGAAATTGCCCTTCAAAGACTGGGTACGCAGGTCGGCGTCGATCAGGATGGTACGGTTGCCTTCTGCGGCAAGCGCGAGCGCCAGGTTGACGGAGATCGTGGTCTTGCCTTCATGAGGCAGGGTACTTGTAACAAGGATCGTTTTGCATCCGCGCTTTTCGCCGAGTGCCTTGATGGACTTCAGGCGAAGCGTACGAATGGCCTCCTTGAAGTCTGTACCGGTTTTGGCATTTGTGATCGTGACCTTTTGATTTTCCAGAGACGATCGTTTCTTAAACCGCACCTGCGGCACATAGGCAAGGCACGAAAGATTGCAAAGGGTACGCAGATCCTCTGCCGAGTGAACGGTCTTACGCATCAGAGAGATCGCCAGAACAATCAGGAAGCCCAGCAACAGACCGATAAAGAAGCCTTTGATCGGCGGCAGCTTGGATTGGTGCATTTCATCCGAGTTCTCCGGCTTTGTCGGCGGGTCGATCATGGTGATCTGTGTGTCGCCGAGTACTTTGACCGCAGCCTCCGGATAGACGCGAATGATGGAATCTGCAACCTTATAGGCAAGGTCGGGACTTTTTGCAGTAACGGTCAGGATAAACAGACCCGCATCCGTGACGGAGTTGGCGGAAACCGTTGCGGGGATGTAGGCCATATTCAGATCCTGACGGATACGCATCATCATATCATCACTGCGGAGGATATAGGGGAAGGTCGTCGATAGCTGACTGGATGCTGCGCCGTCATAGTAGTAGTTATAACTTAGAATATCCGTAGAGGAGGAGTAATTGGCACTGACCGCAAAGACAGCCTTGCAGGTATAGTTGGGTGTCAGTACGACTTGTGAACGGTAATACATGAAAACAGACATCAGGATCGCCAGTATGACCGGGATCCAAAGGAAATGCTTGGCGGCAAGAAGGAAGTTATGCCAAATGACGGATAAATTAAAATTTAACGCGCCGACTTGGTTATCGGCTTCATCATGAACCTTGCTTCGCGGCATTTTCGGGGTGTTGAAGTCAGCCATTGCTATCCTCCTTTCTTTCTGTGGAGGCGGTGGGCTTTTCCGTCTTGTCCTTTCCGTAGCCATAGCCGTAGCCGTAGCCGTAACCATAGCCGTAGCCGTAACCGTAACCATAGCCGGTGCCACTGGCGAACTTGCCGATCGCCTTCACGGAGTGGACGTTATTGAGTACGCAGCCCATGAAGGTCGCATTGCACTCGGTCATAGAGTCGATGACATCATTGATGCCGGTGACGGGAATGCAGTTCTGACGGACAACGAGCAGGGAAGCGTCACAAAGATCGCAGAGGACCTCTGCGTCGGTAAAGAAGCCCATCGGGGGAGAGTCAATGATGATATAGTCGAAGTTGTTGCGCAGAGAGCGCATCAGCTTCTTTGCAACACCGGAGGAAAGCAGCTCGGAGGCGTGCTTGCGGGCGCTTGTGGTATAGAGGAAGTGAAGATTGAGTTCACTGTCGTATTCGATAGCGCTGTTGAGGTCCTCCGTGGTGAAGTTTCTTGCGAGCAGGGAGCCGAAATCCTTCCCCTCGCCTGGAGCCTTTTCAAAGACCTTATGCTGTGCGGGCTTGTGAAGGTCGGCATCAACGATCAGCACGCGCTCATGCTTTTGCGCAAGAGAGAGCGCAAGGTTTGCCGAAACCGTGGATTTGCCTTCGTTTTCGCTGCAGCTCGTGACAAGGAAGACCTTGCTGCCGTGGGAACGGTTGGCCTGCTCCAGCTGAACGCGGAGCTGATGGAAGGTCTCCACGTAATAGAACGAGGTAGTGGGAGAAGTAATCAAAAGAGACTTCTTCGTGTTTTTCAGCAGGGATTTGAGCGTTCTGGACTTCTTCTGATAATAAATTGTGCTGAGCACCTTACAGTCGAGCTGGTGACGTGCGCCGCTGGCGGTCTGCACGGTATCGGACATCAGCGCAAAGAAGACCAAAAGCCCTGCCATCAACACGGCACCGACCGGCGCAGCAAGCCTCTGAATCGTTGAACGGGTACTGAGGTCATTCGGATTTATCGGAATGTTGGGGCCGTAGATAACGTCCAGGATCGCGGTTTTATTGATGAAACTGGAATAGCTGTCATAGCTGTTAATCATGGTCAGCGCGGTGCGGAAAGCAAGCTCCGGGGTCTCTGCGGTTACGTTAACATTGATAATGTTCGTGCCTTCCGGGACGCTGACGGAAATCGTTGCGGGGAATTCCTTCAGGGTGTAACCCATTTCCTCGGCAACAACGCTCCTGACAACATCGCTTTTCAACAGCTCGGAGAACTGGCTTGCAACGGAAGAGGTTGCGGCAACATTGCTGACCGAGGTGCCGAATGCAGTCTTGGAAATGACGGAGAAGGTGACTGCGCTGGTGTAGCTTGCGGGGGAGAACCAGTTCAGGAACACATAGACATACATGAAGAAGGTGATTGCGCAAACGAGCACCATCCATAAACGCTTGCCGACATAGGCGGCAATGCAGTAGGGCTCAATATTGGCGAACGAGGCACGTTTGTTCGGATTTTCCTTTGCCATTCAAACACCCCCTTATTCTACTACGACCGTGAGAATCACGTCGTATTGTAAGCCGGTTGTTCCGATATAGGAATAACAGACGTCGTAAGTGCCTGCGGACTGGTAATTGACGGAGGAGGTGATCTCAACGTTTTTAACCACGCCTTTTCCGGAGGAAGCAGCGGGATCGTCAACGGACTTGATATAATCTTCCAGATTGAGCGGCTGCCCGACCTTGGTATAGACCAGATAATCCGTCAGCTCGATGGTCGGAGAACCGATTGGAGTATTGCGGATGATAACGGTCAGAGGGATCATGGAGGTATCGCCGAGAGAGTTGGTCACCATGACGCGGATATTGTAGCTGCCGGCGGTGTCGTTGGACAGGTTGACCATTGTCAGACGGATCTTGCTGGAAATATCGCCGTCGAGAACATCACTTGCAGTTAAGCGGTCAAGCAGGGTAACTGTTTGACCGACACCGAACAAAAGCGGCTTGCTCAGAGCATAGTGCGGTTTTTCGTAGTCGGAATAGACGACCGTTCTGGAAAAAATGCCGGCATTGGAGGCGTCGTCAAAGACAACAAAGTTGACCTGCGCGCTGTTGGAGTTGTAGAGCGAGGAGACGGACTTGACCTGGATCCGGTCGGTAATATCACCGGAGACATTGTCCTTGGCATGGAGCCCTGCGCAAAGCTCCTGCTTGGTTGCCGTGACGCTGACCTCAATGGTCGAATCCTCGTTTTCGCAGTAAATCACGGGGCTTTCCTTATCGGCATAGAAATAGTTATAGCCGAAGGTCATGCCGAAGGCTACTACGCCGACGAGGAACAGGATAATTAAAATGATCTGAATATTTCTCATAGGATACCTCAATCAAATCCGGGAATCGGGATGCTGCGGTCTTCAATGAT
>JAKSPM010000019.1 GCA_024404825.1 Clostridia bacterium | reverse complement strand
CTCCCCATTGAATAATTATCAAAAAAGCGCTGAACAGCTTTCTGTTCAGCGCTTTTTCGTTGACAAAAAAATAAAAAAAGAGTATGATATTTTTGAGCGTGGCTCAAAATCTTGAAAACAAAAGGAGTGAATTTCCATGGACGCTGGGAGTAGTAACGGCACCTCCGCAGGCCGAAGTATTTTAGACGGCGTTCCCTTATGCCCGTGGAACTTCGTCTCTATTGAATAACCGTTTCGGTCTGTGCGTGTCCTATTCCTCATTTCCGGAAAATTCGACAGGAGGAAAAGACAATGGCAGAACATACCGTAACCGTCGAGCAGACGCTGCTTGCTCTGCTCAATGACAAAAAGTATGTCACGCTGCGCGATATCCTTGTCACCATGAACCCTTCGGATATTGCGGCAGTGTTTGACGAACTGGAGGAAGACCGTCTTCCGCTGCTGTTTCGGCTGCTTCCCAAGGAGCTGGCGGCAGATACCTTTGTTGAAATGGAGACCGATGCGCAGGAGCTCTTGATCCGCGGCTTCTCGGACTCCGAATTAAAAGAAGTCATCGACGAGCTCTACGTTGACGACGCGGCTGACCTTGTTGAGGAAATGCCCGCCAACGTCGTGCGCCGTATCCTGACGCAGGCAGACGCCGAAATGCGCAAGAGTATCAATGAGATCCTGCGCTACCCGGAAAATTCCGCCGGCTCCATGATGACCACCGAATATGTCTCCCTGCGGCCGCATACCACCGTGGAGCAGGCGATCACCCGCATCCGCCGCACCGGCGTTGACAAGGAGACCATCTACACCTGCTACGTCACGCAGAACAGAACACTGCTTGGTATCGTCACCGTCAAAGATCTGCTGCTCGCAGAGGACGATGATACTCCCATTGAGGACATTATGATTACGAACGTCATTGCCGTCCACACCCAGGACGACCAGGAAGACGTTGCGCAGATGTTCTCCAAGTATAATTTCCTCGCCCTGCCTGTCCTCGATTCCGAGGAACGCATGGTCGGCATCGTTACCTTCGACGATGCAATGGACGTCATGGAAGACGAGGCAACCGAGGATATCGAAAAGATGGCAGCAATCATTCCCTCGGAGAAAACCTATATGCGTTCCTCCGTTTGGGAAATTTTCAAAAAGCGTATTCCGTGGCTGATGCTCCTCATGGTCTCGGCCACCTTTACCGGCATGATTATCGCCAGATACGAAGAGCAGCTCGGTGTCATGCTCTGTCTGAGCGCCTTTATGCCCATGCTGATGGACACCGCCGGCAACGCAGGCTCGCAGGCCTCGGTCACGGTCATCCGAAGCCTGAGCCTGAACGACATCGAATTCAAGGACCTTGTACGGGTCGTTTGGAAGGAAATCCGCGTTGCGGTCTTTTGCGGCATTGTGATGGCGTTTGTCTGCTTCTTCAAGGTCTGGCTGTTTGACGGTCTGCTGCTGCAGACAAAGGACGTCGGCCCCTTGGTCGCGGGCGTAGTCGCGCTGACCCTTGCAACAACTGTTCTGCTTGCCAAGGTCGTGGGCTGTACGCTCCCGATGCTGGCGGATAAGCTCGGCTTTGACCCGGCTGTGATGGCGTCTCCGTTCATCACGACCATCGTTGACGCGCTTTCGCTGATAATCTATTTCCAGATCGCCTGCGCGTTTTTACCGCAGCTGCATTGATGCAAAATCAGAAGCACAATGTGCTTCTGATTTTTTGTGCCCGTGGGAAGCGGGGTTTGCGTTGAAAAATCCGGGCGGGCGTGATATGATACAGAAAAACAGAAAGGGGAAAGCCAATGGTTTTGGAACATATTGCCACACGGGACGGAAAGCTCGTCTCGTTTCTGCGGCATGAATTGGAGCTTTCCTCCACGCTGACAACGAAACTCAAATACCGCGACGCCTACCGCGTCAACGGCGAGCGTGTCCATGTCCATCACCGTGTCCACCCGGGCGATAAGATCACCGTTACGATCGAGGAGGAAATGCCCGATTATCCCGCGCAGGAGGGGCCGCTTACGATCCTCTATGAGGATGAATCCCTGCTCGTTTTGGACAAGCCTGCGGGAATCATGATGCACCCGACCTTCAACCGCACCGAGGGTACGCTTGCGAATTATCTGTTATATTATTATCAACAGACCGGCCAGAAGAGCGCCATCCACCTTGTCAACCGCTTGGATCGCGATACCTTCGGAGTCGTGCTGATTGCCAAAAATTCCCATACGCACGCCATTTTATGCGAGGCATTGCAATCCGGGAACATTAAAAAGACCTACCTCGGCGGTGTTTACGGCCACCCCGAGAATAACGAGGGTACCATCATCGCGCCGATCGCGCGGCTTGACCCGATGAGCCTGCTTCGCTGTGTGCGTGACGACGGCCAGTATGCCGAAACGCAGTATAAGGTTTTGGCACGCACGGAGCATTGCAGCCTTTTGGAGCTGCACCCGATCACCGGCCGGACGCATCAGCTCCGCGTTCATTGCTGCTACATGGGCTGGCCGATGCTCGGTGACAGCCAGTATGATCCGAAGGAGGCTTATGAATTCTCCTGTGCCTGCGGCTATGAATATCAGCAGCTGTGCGCGGTAGAACTCTCCTTCCCGCATCCGCTGACAAAAGAAACGATCACCGTCCGCTCGAAGCAGACCATCACCTTGCCGGAATAACAAGCAAAATTATTGTTTAGCGAGCTGATTTCTAAAGCCTCCCCTTGTGAGGGGAGGTGTCAAAATCGAAGATTTTGACGGAGGGGTAGTCAAGAAAAAGCTTGCAAATTCAAGGCTTTACTACCCCTCAGTCACGCCGATGGCGTGACAGCTCCCCTGACAAGGGGAGCCGTTCAAACGGTGCGCAAAATTTGTATTTACTGCATCAAAAAAAGTCATTCCGAGAGGAATGACTTTTTTGCTTTATTCAGCGTTTACGTTGTAGGTCAAGCCCTTGGGGTAGAAGAAGCGGATGGACTGCGGGACAATTTCAAACAAAGCATCCTTTGCCATGAGCAGCTCGCCGTCTAAGTTGATCTCGCTGTCCTCATCGCAGTGAATGGCAATGCGCTTGCAGCGGAAATGCTTGATGAGGTCGGGGTAGTCCTTGTATTTGCCGGCCTTGTATTTGGAGATGATTTTCAAGACTGTCACGCGGGAGACTGCCTTGACCAAAAGCACATCTAAAAGACCGTCATCCGGCTCTGCATCCGGCGTGGGATTGAAGCCGCCGCCGTACCATCTGCCGTTGGAGATGCAGATCAGGCTCTGCCGTGCGTCGAAGCGCTTTTCGTCCAGCTCCACAACATAGTGGCGGTGGATGCCCTTGACGATGTTTGCCACGGCGGAGAGCGCATAGGCACCCGAGCCTGTGACAAGGGGCAGCTTTTTATAGGTGCCGACCTGCGTACCGATTCTCGCATCGAAGCCCATGGAGCAGATGTTGATGGAATAATAGTTGTCCTGACAGCGAATAAGGTCAAAGGTCGCGGTTTCATAGTCCAAAAGCCGCTCTAAATCCTTGAACGCCTCGGGGTCGGAGAAGAGCTTGATGAAATCGTTGCCGCTGCCGCCCGGGAAATGGGTGATGGCGACGTTTTCCGCGCCGACCACGCCGTTGACGACCTCATTAAGCGTGCCGTCACCGCCGCAGGCATAGATATGATGCTCCTCGCCGGAGGCCGCCGCGGCCTGTGCGATCTTTGTGCAGTCGCCGGGCGCCTTGGAGACGAGAACTTCAAAAGTTACGCCCTTGGCCTGACAGATCTTGTTGATCTTGTTCGCAAATTCGCCGGTGTGGTCGTATTTACCGGCGGCCGGATTGATGATAAACAGGTGTTTCATTTCTCTTTTCTCCTGCTTTTGATTCAAAGTACATATAGACATTGCACTGCAGACGCCCGTTGTAGAGCTTGCGCTTTTTTGTGGCGGTCTTGCCGAAGAAATGCTCGAATTCGGGGTCGGAGGAGATGATATATTTACTCCAGCGGTCGGCAAATTTCCAGTGGCGGCCCATGTCGCGGTAGAGCCGCTGGGCGCTTCGCTGCTCTAACATTCGCTCGCCGTAGGGCGGATTGCAGACGATCACGCCGGACTCGGCGGGAAGGGACAGTTTGGTCGCGTCTGCTTCACGGAACTCGATCAGCTTGGAAACACCGGCTTTTTTAGCGTTCTGAATGGCGATGCCGAGGGAATTGGGGTCAATGTCGCTGCCTAAAATACGGTAGTCGCCGCGGAATTCCTTGTCCAAAGCTTCGGTGCGCGCCTGCTGCCATACCTCGGGGGCAATCGTCGCCCAATTCTGTGCGGCGAAGGTGCGGTTTAAGCCCGGGGCACGGTTGAGGGCAATGAGAGCAGCTTCAATGGCAATCGTGCCGGAGCCGCAGAACGGATCCCAGAAGAAGTCACGCCCGCGATAGCGTGAGAGCGTGACCATCGCGGCGGCCATCGTCTCATGCAAGGGAGCTTCGTTGCCGATGGCGCGGTAGCCGCGCTTGTGAAGCGAGGCACCGGAGGTGTCCAAATAGACCTCGCAGATGTCCTTCATGATGGAAAAGCGGAGCTGATAGGTCGCGCCGTCCTCGGGCAGCCAGCCGATGCCGTAATGCTTGCCGAGCCGCTCCACGGCGGCCTTTTTTGCAACTGCCTGACAGTCGGGCACGGAATGGAGCTGACTGTCCAAGCTGTAGCCCTTGATCGGGAAGGCACCGTTTTTCGGGATATAATCCTCTAAGGGAATCTTTTTCACGCCCTGAAACAGGTCTTCAAAGCTGTGCACCTCGAAGCGCGAAAGCAGAATCATCACACGCTCACCCATGCGGCAGCAGAGATTGACCCGCGCCAGGTCGTGTTCATTGCCTTCAAAATATACTTTTCGGTCTTCTACCCGCACATTTTGGACGCCCAGTCTGCGCAGCTCATCGCCGACAAGCCCTTCCAGACCAAACAGGCAGGGAACAAGCATCGTCATCTGATCCATACATAAGCTCCTAGTTATCAGAATAAGGTTATTATATTGCAATGTGCCGAAATATGCAACTAAAAATGAACAGTCAGGGCATTTCGCACTCTAAAAGACGGCGCGGTGCCGCCCCTGCGCGAAACAACAGGGAAATAGATACGGTTATTTTTCATCCTGCTGCCGCATTTGTTGACAACACATACTTTTTTATGTAATATAAAGATAACCTAAGAAAGAGGGGTTGCAGGCATGTATCAGATCGCAAGCAAGAAAATTCTCAATCCGACCGTTACGCAGATGGAAATTGTTGCCCCGCTCGTCGCAAAAAAGGCAAAGCCCGGCCAGTTCATCATCCTCCGCGTCGATGAAGACGGCGAGCGCATCCCGCTGACCATTGCAGGTGCGGATCAGGCTCGCGGCACGGTCAAGATCATTTTTCAGATTGTCGGCGCGACGACCGAAAAGCTCAACCATAAAAACGAGGGCGAATATATTTCCGACTTTGTCGGCCCGCTCGGCAAACCCGCCGAGACCGAAAACATCAAAAAGGTCTGCATTGTCGGCGGCGGTGTCGGCTGTGCGATCGCGCTGCCCATTGCAGAGCAATTCCATGCTTTGGGTGCTGAGGTCACGAGCATCATCGGCTTCCGCAGCAAGGATCTGCTCATTTTAGAGGACGAATTCGCAGCCGTTTCCGACAGGCTCACGGTCATGACCGACGATGGCTCCTATGCAAGACAGGGCAATGTTACTGTGCCCTTGAAGGAGCTTTTGGATGCCGGTGAGCAGTTTGATTTGATTATCACGATCGGCCCGCTTATTATGATGAAATTCGTCGTTGCCACGGCAAAGCCCTTCGGCACCCCGGTCACCGTTTCTATGAATCCCATCATGATCGACGGCACGGGCATGTGCGGCGGCTGCCGCCTGACCCTGACCCGCGACGGTAAAAAAATCACGCAGTTTGCCTGCGTGGACGGCCCCGATTTCAACGGCTACGAGGTTGATTTTGACGAGGCAATGTCCAGAGGCAGAATGTATTTTGCCTTTGAACGCAAGGCACACGAGGAAACCTGCAATCTTTTCAAGGGGGCGAAATGATATGGCAAACATGAGACCGACAAGAAATCCGATGCCCTCTCAGGAGCCGGCGAAAAGAGCACATAATTTTGACGAGGTCGCCCTCGGCTACACCGAGGAAATGGCACTCGATGAGGCAAATCGCTGCCTGCACTGCAAAAATATGCCCTGCGTGTCCGGCTGCCCGGTCAATGTCCATATTCCCGATTTTATTGCAAAGATCCGTGAGGGCGACTATGAGGCCGCCTATCAGGTCATTGCTGAGACCTCCAGCCTGCCCGCCGTCTGCGGCAGAGTCTGCCCCCAGGAAAACCAGTGCGAAAAAAACTGTATGCGCGGGATCAAGGGCGAGAGCGTCGGCATCGGAAGATTGGAACGTTTTGTCGCCGACTGGCACAACGCACGCACGGACGGTGCTGTTACAAAGCCCGCACCCAACGGCCACAAGGTCGCAGTTGTCGGCTCGGGTCCTTCGGGTCTCGCCTGCGCAGGCGACCTTGCAAAAAAGGGCTATGAGGTCGTGATCTATGAGGCTCTGCATACCACGGGCGGCGTTCTGGTCTACGGCATCCCCGAATTCCGTCTGCCCAAGGCCATTGTTGCCAAGGAGGTCGAGGGACTGAAAAACCTCGGCGTCAAGCTGGAGACCAACGTCGTTATCGGCAAGACCTTAACGGTCGATGAGCTGTTCGAGCTTGGCTTTGAGGCCGTCTTTATCGGCTCCGGCGCAGGGCTGCCCAGCTTTATGAACATCCCCGGCGAAAGCCTCAAGGGTGTCTACTCCGCCAATGAATTTCTGACTCGCAGCAACCTGATGAAGGCCTACCGCGAAAAACCCGTAACGCCCATCATGAAGGGCGGGAAGGTCGCCGTTGTCGGCGGCGGCAACGTCGCCATGGACGCGGCAAGAACGGCACTTCGTCTCGGTGCGGAGACAGTTTATGTTGTTTATCGTCGCTCCATCGAGGAGCTTCCTGCAAGAAAGGAAGAGGTCGAGCACGCGCAGGAGGAGGGGATTGACTTCCGCCTTCTGTGCAACCCTGTGGAGATCCTCGGCTATCAGAATCCGGACGATCCCAGAGACGAGAAAAACGGCTTTGTCTCCGGTATCAAGTGTATCCGCATGGAGCTTGGTGAGCCGGATGCTTCCGGCCGCCGCCGTCCCGTGGAAGTTCCTGGCAGCGAGTTCGTTTTGGATGTCGATACCGTTGTTATATCCGTCGGTACGACGCCGAATCCCCTCATCAAGAAAACCACCGAGGGCTTGGAGGTCAACCCAAAGGGCGGCATTATCGTAAATGAAGACGGTCTTACCTCAAGAGATCGCGTCTATGCAGGCGGCGACGCCGTCACAGGTGCTGCAACGGTCATTTCCGCCATGGGCGCCGGCAAAAAAGCCGCCGCTTCGATCGATGCATATTTTACAAAATAAATTCATAAAAAAACACGCTCATGCCACATGAGCGTGTTTTTGTGTCTATTTTTTCTTTTTCCTGAAGATGAAGCTGCGGAACAAAATCACATTCATCACGGCGAAGAAGCCGACCAAAATCAGGAATGTCAGATACGGATGCGTCGGGGCGAGGGTAGCCAGCAGCATCAACGGGAAGCCGAAGACCATAGCAGGGAAGTTCTGATAGACCAGATTATCGGCAGCCGGGGTTTTGTAGTCGGGGTCAAGCTCACGCAGAAGCACGATACCGGTGCTTGCCGTGCCGGTCAGCATACCGTAGGTGACCATGAACTGTTCCTCGGCGTAGTCGGGGAAGAGCTTCTTTGCAATGAAGTGGGTGTAGAAGTAGGTGGAGAGCGCACCCACAACACCGAGGATCAAAAGGACGAGCCAGTAATCCTTGAGCACATTGATGCGGATGGCGGCAATGCCTGCAATGATCATCAGGTCAAAGAAGAAGCCGCTGATACGTGTCATCAAAAACGGGCTGATATGCTGGCGCTTGACCACGCCGTGCTTCATCAGGAAATTGTTGAGGAACTTGATGACGGTCGCTGCCACGACGCCCAAAAGGAAGTTGAAGCCGAACAGAATGGATTTTAATCCGCCGACTAAGGCGCCGAGACCTGCCATCATGCCGTAGGCTGCCAGGTAGGAAAGGAAAATCAGAACCAGCTGCATCGTCAGCTTGTCGATACTGCCGTTCATCGGGATCTCGTCCTTGCCCTGCACATCCTGTAAGGAGAGCGCCTGCGTTTCTTCGTCCTCATGGCCGAAGTCGTATTTGAGACCCTTCCTGCGCAGAATGTTCAGATGAATGACACCGCCGATGCTCGCACTCAGAAAGCCGAGGGCAGCGACCGTCAGGCCGAAGCTTCTGCCGCCGACAAAGCCGTGCTCCTGCTCATAGATATTGCCGTAGTTGAGCGCCTGGCCGGTGCCCTGGCCGAAGCCGAACGGGAGAATGACGCCTGCCGCGCGGAACAGACCCTTGACGAGTGCCGCGGCGATCAGTGTGATACCGAGGCCTAAGACACCCTGCAAAAGGTAGGTTGCAACGGTGGACACGCCGGTGTTGAAGATCTCGCGGCTGCGCTCCTTGCCGAGCTTGCCGCCGGAGGGCTTCAGCGTGGTGGCGATAAAGCCGAGGGCGAGGCAGTGATAGGTCAGGATTTCCAGAACGCCGCTGCCGTTGCCGCCGAAGAACTTCGTGTTGAAAAATTCATTTCCGCTGATTTTTTCATAGCCCACAGAGATCAGCAGCAGGATCAGGCCGCCGAGCACCGAGGACGGGATCAGCGATTTTTTCAGAAACGGAATCCATTTTTTTAATGAGTTGGCAGCCAGCAGGCTGACCAGAAGTACGGCGACGAGATTAAATGCGCCCCATACCTCAGAGTCCCAAAAATTGAAATTCTCCATCCGGTTGTCCTTCCTTGACAAATTTCGCGTGGTAGTAAATGTTGCAGTATTTCAGGGCGTTGAAATGCTTGTCGCCCTTGAGCTGATAGATGGTGTCCTGATAGAATACATTGAGCTTATGCCCTGCGATGCAGGCCATGGCCTTGATCTCGTCAAAGGGGAGAGACTGCTCGCTCTCACCCTCGCCGAAGACGAGACGGTCAGCAAACATACGGATCTTCGCGCCCTTGAGGGTCGGCCGCTTGCGGTCATAGACGATGACCTCAGACACGTTTGCCGTATCACTGAACACAGGCGACTGCATATAGGGGGTAAGGTCAAGCGAGCGAATGAAGCTTTCCTGGTAGTCATACCAGTCCGCAATCGTGCGGAAATGACCTTTTCCCCTGACCGGGAGCAGCTGCTTGTGCTGATCGTAATAGTAGATCTTTTTACATTGCTTGCAGAAAACGAACTCGTTTTTGCTGTCAAATTCCGACAGGCCGCAGTCCGGGCAGACATACAGAACACGCTCTAAATGCTCTGCCGCAACATCCGAAGTGAATTCTGCCGTATCCGTGCATTCGTCGACCCAAAGCTCTTTGCAGATGAGCTCATATAGCTCCTCTTTGCTCATGTCGGCGTATTCTTCCGGCTCAATCACGCGGCGCACACCGGCTTTCATTTTTCCCTTGCGGCATTTGTCGGACCAGCGGGGCTTGACACCGTAGCCGCCCTCGATGCGGAACAGGGCAATCGGAAGCCCTAATTTTTTCGCCATGGCCGCAATGGCGGGCTTGATATAGCAGGTCTTGCCGCTGTAGGTGCGGTTGCCCTCGGGGAAGATGGCGATCGTGCCGCCCTCACGGGCGATCTTGATGCAGGTCATCACGGACTTGACATCGGCAGTCGCCTTCATAAAAGGGATCGGCGCGACGATGAAGCGGATCAGCTTGGAGATCCAGCCGTTGGAGAACAGATCCTCCATCGCCATGTAATAGATCTGGCGCTTAAAGGCGAGGCCGACAAAAAATTGGTCAAAATCGGTTTGGTGGTTGGAGAGCACCAGCCAGTTGCGCTTGCCCTGCTCCTTGAAGCGGTCGATCTTGATGTGATATTTTAATCGGACGAAAACCGCGAAGAACGGACGGACAAAGGCTGTCACGACCCGGTGGCGGAATCGCATCCATGGCTTTTTCTTCTTTTTCATGCGGCTCCTTTGTCTGCCAACGTGCAGTTTTGCAGAGAACCTGCGCCCGGACAGACATTTTTTTAAGTATAGCATAAATCATCGGCGATTTCTACAGTTTTCGCCCGGTTTTTCCAAAATAATAGCCTTGCGCCGCTCGCGCATGGCGCAGATCGAATATAAAGTATATATTGAACGCGAAGCGTATATCGATTCCTTTTCACGGCGCTATCCCGAATGCTGCGGCCTACGATCTCAAAAGAACGTTAAATTTCTGTTTGCGCCCCTACCGCATATAGCTTTCTGCTCGCATTGAAACTCTTTCAGCCGCGATTGACATCGCGGGTGCAAAAAGTTATACTGATACCATAACGAAAGGGGGAAATTTCCATGAACGAAACCTGGTCCTTAGATGCACTTTACAAGGGCTATGATGACCCGAAATATGAAGCCGACATTCAGAAAATGAACCGCCTGTGCGAGGAGTATGAAGCCTTTGTCAAGACGCTTCCCGAACTTGCACCGAAGGATGCCCTACGCAAAGGCCTTTTGATGGAGGAGGAGCTGACCGAGGTCGTTGAGCTTCTGATCTTGTTCTCTGTGCTTCAGCAGCAGGCAAACACCAAGGATGCAGAAAGCGCCTCCCGGTACGGAAGAGTCTGGGCGCGCTATACCGATACGATCGGCGCATCGACCCAGTTCCGCAAGTATGTTGCAGGTTTGGATGACCTGGAGACGCTGATCGCCTCCGATGATCTGCTGCAGGAATACGCGTATCTTCTGCGCAATATCAAAAAAGACGGCAAGTATCTTCTGTCCGAGCGGGAGGAGACCATCCTTGCCAAGATGAGCATCTCCGGCGCCGACGCGTGGGAGGAGCTGCAGGGCTATCTGACATCCTCCGTCCCCGTCAGCTACCGTGGGGAGGAAACGACCCTTTCCGAGGTGCGCAATCTCGCCTATGACCCCGATCCTTCCGTCCGTAAGGATGCTTATGAAGCAGAGCTTGCCTGCTATGACCGGATCAAGGACTCCGTGGCCTTTTCACTGAACTCCATCAAGCTGCAAACGATCAACGAGTGCAAGCTGCGCGGCTATGATTCCGCACTGCACCGCTCCTTATATAAAGCGCGGATGAAGCGGGAAACGCTGGATGCCATGTGGAGCGCGATCGACGAGTATCTGCCAAAATTCTGGGAATACCTGCGCGTGAAGGCGGAGGCACTCGGCCATAAAAACGGGATGCCGTGGTACGATATGTTTGCTCCGATGGGCAAAAATGACCGCGTGTATTCGATCGAAGAGGCAAGAGATGTGATACTGGAGCTCTTCGGCAGCTTCGACTCCGAGCTTCTTGCCATGGGCCGCGATGCCTTTGACAACGCATGGATCGATTTTTTCCCGCGCGAGGGCAAGGTCGGCGGTGCGTTCTGTCAGGAAATCTCGCCGCTGCACCAGAGCCGCGTTTTGACGAACTTCGGCGGCTCCTATTCCGACATCGTGACCCTGGCGCACGAGCTCGGCCATGCATTCCACAACTACAACCTCAATTCTCAGCGCCCGCTGAACAAGGACTACTCCATGCCTGTGGCGGAGACTGCCTCCACGTTCAACGAGAACATCGTCAATCACGCCGCCTACAATGCCGCGGCTTCTGACGACGAGCGCCTGTCCATTCTGGAATCCCAGCTCATGGATGCCTGCCAGATCATCTGCGACATCTACAGCCGTTACCTGTTTGAGACGGCGGTGTTTGAACGCCGCGAGGCCGACTTCCTGCCGGCAGATGAGCTTTGCAGCATGATGCTCGATGCACAGAAAAAAGCCTACGGCACCGGGCTTGATGCCGAGACCCTTCATCCTTATATGTGGCTTTGCAAGAGCCATTACTACTCCGGCGGTCTGAGCTTCTATAACTTCCCCTACGCCTTCGGCGGTCTGTTTGCAAGAGGTCTTTACACCCGCTATCAGAAAGAGGGGGAGAGCTTCGTGCCGAAGTATAAGGCACTGCTTCGTGCGACCCCTGTTGCTGACGCGGAGGATGCGGCAAAAATCGCAGGCATCGACCTGACCGACAAACAGTTCTGGCGCGACAGCCTGGCCTCCATCGCCGAGGACATCGACGAATTCATCCGCTTGGTTCGCAAATAATACAGACAGCAAAACAGACGCCTGACGGTTTCGTCAGGCGTCTGTTATTTCTCTATTACAGATCCTTCGGACAGAAGAACCAGGGATCTGTTGGTGGTATTGGCGGTGTCGGTGGTGTCGGCGGTGCTGCGGGGGCTGCGTATTCGCCGCACACATGGGGCATTCCCGGGATCAGTTTCGCGCCGCAGAGGCCGCAGAAGTTTCTGCGCGAGCCTGTAGCTCCGACACTCACGGGTTCAGGGGCCGGGGTTTCCGGGACGCTCTTTGCAGTTAAATCCTCGGGCGTAGGCTCCGGACGCAGCTTTAAGAAGACCTCCCGCGAGGTTGGCCGTTCGTCCGGCTCCTTGGAAAGCATCGCGGCAAGAAGCGTCTTTACATCCTCCGGCAGCTCATCGGAAAGGCGGAGCGCTCCACCGCCTTTGGCCGCCTGACCGGGTGTATGGAACTTTTCCTGGTCAAATTCCGGGATTTTACCGGAAAAGTACTGGTGAAACAGGACACCCAATGCAAACACGTCCATCTTGCAGGTCAGTGCAGCGGGCTCCCCGCCCATCCTTGCCCATACCTCGGGGGAGAAATAGAGCCAGTCTCCGATGATCTCCTCATCCGGCGCGGGGGGATCCGATTCGAGAAACGCGCTGTCAAAGTCCGTGACCTTGGCCGTCTCCGTCCCTGCGGGCGTCTTGGTGAACAGGATGTTCTCGTGCTTAATATCGGCGTGAATCAGGCCGCCTGAGTGAAGCGCGGCAATACTGTGAGCGATAATTGCACACAACCTGCGCTTGGCAGGCAGCTCCATTTTGCTGATATCCTCGATCGTCCAGGGCAGGGCGTTGATCTTCTCCATGGAGATGTAAAATTTGGAGCCTACACGGAAAAACTCCTGGATCCGCACATCGTTGCCGTCGGAGGAGGCATTTACCACGGCGTAGATCTTCTTCTTTTCCTCAATGAAGCGGTTGCATTTGTCGATTTTCTTCTGAATTCGCTCCGGCGAGGATTCTTTGTCGTTCACCGGATATTTCGGCGACAGAAACTGCTTAACAAAAAAGTCCTTGCCATTGTTTTGGGCGAACCCCCACATGGAGTATCCCGCATTTTGGTTGCCCATATTGCCAACCATTTTGTATTGCCAAAGCATACCCATTGTTTAATCTTCCTTTAAGTAACGAACGTATTGCGGGCGGTAAGCCTGCCACAGTTCTCGGCGAAGCTCACGGTCGGAATTCGGAGACGAACGCAGTTTTTGCAGATAGTCCGCTTCCAGTGCGCGGTATCGGTCAACAAATTCCGCCTGCATCGCAGAGAAGGCGCCATATCCGTATGCGGCAAGGCAGAGCGTATAGTCATCACCGGCGATCTTTCCGATTTTCTCCGAAAGCGCATTTTCCCAGTCCGCCGCCGTTTGGGAGCACAACATGGTTTCAAGCAGTACGCCTTCAAACTCCATTGGCGTTGTGAAGTAGCCGAAGCAGCCGTCTGTGGCGGTAAGCACGCAGAACGGCTCTTTGACGGAAAGTGCGAAGCAATGCAGCTTTGCTTTTCTTTCCGCACAGAGTATATTTTTGAGGATTCCGTCCTCGTAGAGGTTTTCCATCGGATCCGGCACCGTGGTGTCGTCCTGCGTCAGCTGCATCAGCCCCTTTTTGGTCAGAAGATATGTCCGCGAGTCTCCCGCCCAAATCGGTGCAATGACAAAATCATCGCTTTTTCCTGGGCAGAGAAAGGCGGCTGCCGCAGTTGTCGGCAGGGTGCGAACCATTGAACCCTTGATCTGCGGCGTTGTACCGTCGAGCTGCGGACGATAGGTCGAAAGAAGCTGCTCACAGGCTGTGCTGACTGCGGATAAGTAGGTTTTGGCAAGTGCCTCCCCCGTTTCCTCGGTGGGAAACAGATCCCGGAAGCAGTCATAAAACGCACCCGCACCGAGCCTCGATGCCATATATGCCTCTGTCATACCGGAATAATAGGAATGACGCTGTGCACCAAGTCCGCCGCAGCCATCGAAGACACCAATCAGGCCGTAGCCTTTCCGGAAACTGTAGCAATAGCAGTCCTCGCCGAAACCCTTTTTGGCGGCGCGGTTGATTTTGAGCACGGTATCCGGTAAACCTCTGTGTTTCATTCTGCTCTCCAATCAGCAATCA
Source organism: Clostridia bacterium (assembly GCA_024404825.1). Lineage (GTDB taxonomy): Bacteria > Bacillota > Clostridia > Oscillospirales > Oscillospiraceae > JAKSPM01. The sequence continues at coordinate 2,320 of JAKSPM010000019.1, read as the reverse complement.
GATCGAATTGCCCAGGACGTTCAGGATGTCGCTGTAGCTTCTCTCCGCAAGGCCGTTGCCTGCAACGGACGGGAAGTGGACGACATTGTCCCAGTTCTGCGAAATGTAGCTCCAACCCTCGGTATCCGGGGCGAAGATGACAAGACGCTTGTAGTTCGGATGCATATATTCATCCCACCAGTCACTCAGCTCAGACATATCGCGGGGCATACCGTTGGGATAGTTTGCAGCTTTCATGCCGTAGCCGAGCGGATGCGTGCCTGCGTCCGTCCAGACAACGATGACCTGGCGCTTCTTTGCACCCTCATCCGTCCAGTTGGAGCGAATCGCATAGGCAAGTGCTTCGAGACCGTCCTCGGGGATGTCGCCGCCGCCCATCGCGCTGATGCTGCGGATGCAGCGCTCGAAGTCCTCTGTCTGCTGCGGCAGGCGGAAAAAATCGGTGACAAGCATTGCATTTTCGCCGTCTGCCAAGTAGTCGCGGAATGCCACGATTCGGATACGGAGCTGACGGACGCGCTTGCCCTTACTGTCCATCATGTTGGTGAAATCGCCATAGAAATTCAGGGCATTCTGCTTCACCATATTGATGATACGCTGCTCTGTATCGTTCGAGCTTTCCATGCTGCCGGTGGCATCAATGCAGAATACCATGTCAACGGTATAATCCATTCCCTGCTGATAAACGGGAGCCTCCTGCTGATAGTTCTGCGTATCGGGATAGCTTTGCTGATAATTCTGGTTGTCCTGCTGGTAGTTCTGATTGTCCTGCATGGTTGTATCCTCCATTATTGTTTTTTTGTTGTTTCAAAAGAATTTCGGGAAAAGGCTGGCGGGACGCCCGCCGTTACGGTTCATCAGGGGCAAATGGATCTTCACTCTGCTTGGGTTCGGACTCTCCCGATGCCTGTTTGTCTGCCCGGGGTCCGGAAACGAATCCCGAAAGCTCGCGGTTGGTCTCGGGCGACTTTTACCCGTCCCGCCCGGCTTCATCCGACGTCGGGTTTGTTTTTCCCTGATTTGATGTTTTGCCGTGATCTTCGGTTGCCTCTTCGGTCGTCTCTTCGGTCGATTTCGTGCTTTCGGTCTCGGGTTCGATGCGCTCCACTGCAGAACGTTTCAGAGCAGATATTTTTGTCTTCATCTTGCCGATTTTTTTGTTGATTGAACAGCTGCTGACAATCACGGCAAGCAGGGCAAGCAACGAGATTACCAAGGCAAAAATCCCTGCCTTGGGTTTTTTCTTCTTTTGTTTCCGGGTCGGCGCAGGTGCATATGAGAGATTTTGTTCGCGCTGCGAGAAAGTCTGCTCAGTCGTTTGCCGAATTGGCTTGGCGTTTGGGGTAAGGTTGAAAAATCCTCCGCAATCGGAAAGCGGCGGCTGCTCTTTCCCGCAATGGGCGCAGACAGTCAAATTCCCGGAGAGGTCTTCTCCGCACCATTTACAAAACATTGTGTTCCTCCTTATAAGCGACATCCGCAGGCCTCACAAAAGACCTGAGACAGTTGATTTTCACATCCGCAGCTGCTGCATTTGCGGCAGTTTACCGTCTGCGAATATTGATAGATACTTTCGCCGTTATAGACGACTTTTTCCGGCTGCGCTGCTGCCGGATGGATCGGCGGGACGGCAGACGGCAGAGGGGGCTTCACTGCGGGCGGCAATTCGTGCTCCGGTGCAGACTTATCCTTGAATTTGTGCAGCAAAATGATTAACAGAGTTACGACAATTGCCGCAACGATCGCCAGCACACGAAGAATAACATCCATGATTTTCCTCCTCAGCTCAAATCGCCCGCCGGGCGGATCAAACCACCGGAGGCCTTTGGAGATCTCAATAAAATCCTTTATTTTTCCTTATTTATACGATTATAGTATATTTTTTTCCATTTTACAAGAAAATTTCTCAAAAAATGCCATGGGGAGATCCCTTTTTTGTGCTGCGCACAGCGAATCAAAGGTATATCGAGCAAAACATATAGAACGCGAAGCGTATATCGAGCCTTTTTCCGGCGCATCCGGGAAACTGTGCCCTGCGCGCTCAAACGGGCGCTAAATTTGTGCTTATTTCCACGAAAAGAAATCACAGCCCGGCAGGAGTTCCTGCCGGGCTGTGGCAGCGTGTCAAAAAAGTATTTTTTGACACGCTGGCAGACGTCAATAGAGCCCGAAAGACAAGCAACTCTCACTCGTAGGCGTACATAGGTACGGTAGAGTGAGAGTTGCGCAGTAAGTCAAAATCCTTGCGAAGCAAGCCTTTCCGGACACGGATGTTTTATAAATGATATGATTTCCGGTAAACTGTATTCGGAGCAAGAGC
>JAKSPM010000018.1 GCA_024404825.1 Clostridia bacterium | reverse complement strand
CGCTTCGTCCTCGTTTAAGGTTTCTTAGCACAAGTAAAAAACACCGGAACAGAAAATCTGTTCCGGTGTTGTTTTTTGTTCGCAGGTCAGCAAAAGCCGGCCTTTTCGTTCCATGATGAGGGAATCAATAGAACTTTCTCTTATTCTTGCGAGCAGCTTCAGACTTCTGCTTACGCTTCAGGCTGGGGCTGACATAGTGTTCTCTCTTACGGACTTCCTGGATAACGCCCGCCTTAGCACAGCTGCGCTTAAAACGCTTGAGAGCACTCTCTAAGGACTCGCCTTCCTTAACGCGAATTTCAGACATGGTTTTCCCTCCCTCCGATGGCACCGGTTAAATCCAGATGCTTTCAGGGCCGATCAAACGGCAGAAATTATTATATGGTCAGATGTATAAAATGTCAAGCCCTGTTTGCGCATTTTTTCACGGTTTTTCCGCAAATGTCGGATTTCGGTCAATCGGCAACCCAATCCGCTTCCGCGCTGACCGGCCTTTCAAATTCCGCTGCCGGAGCTGCGCCGTCTACTGTCAGCAAGACCATATCCGCAACATCGTTCATGCAGAGCGTTGCCACAATGCTTCTCAGCGCGATCTGCATCTGTTCGGGAGGAAGCGCCTTCAAGCCCTCGCCGCTCAAATCGACCCTGCAAAGCCGGTCATCGACCTGGATAGACCGGAGCACGGTATCCTCCGGGAACAGATCCCGGTATACATTATAAGGTTCAAATCCGATCAAGGCCTGCAGAACTGTTTCCGCTTCATTTTCATTTTCCGTGGCAGGCAGGATCATCGAGATCGGCAGCAGCTGCTGCCCGTCATACACGCAAAGGCTCGCGCAGATCTCGCCCGATGCAGCTTTGACCGGGCCGATCATTGTATTTTCCCTGCTGATCGGTTCCGCCAGGCTCATGCGGGAGAAGAAATCCACGATTTCCCCTTCAACCACGATCTGAACGGAGCTGACCGCATCAAGCTCTGTCAGTGAATTCACAATGGAATAGACCGTCATACGTTCTGCAAAGTGCATTTGCGGGCTGTTCGTCAAAAATTCCGCAGAGAAGTCCACGGTACACACGCCGTTTTCCGTTTTAATGCCGAGCAGCCGCGTCCCCGCGGGGATCGTGTTGCCGTAACCGCGCTGCTGTGTCCCGGCGATCAGCTGGCTGACAATGTAGCGCGGGATCTCCGGCTCCTCCAGAGGCTCCGTGGAACGCTGTTCCGGCAGCAGGAACCGGTTTTCCGCATCGGCAAAATAAAGCGTGACGGAGGTATCCTGCACCTGTGCGCCGGTGTCGGTAAAGACCAGGTTTTTCTGCGTGAGCGTCGTCATGGTGTCGTCCGGCGCGAGGATCGTCACACGCTCTATCCCGCCGCAGCCGAGCAGCGTTTTTGCAAGGCAGGCGTCTGCAACGGATTTATTGATACCGGAAAGGCGCATATAGGGCTCGTTCATTGACAGCGTCACGCTCGTGCCTTCTTTTTGGCAACTGAGCACCTGCGTATTGGCCGGGAACGGCATGGAAAGCTCGGAGGAAGCAGGCCCTTCAAAGTAGCTGCTCAGCAGCTTCTCCAGCGGCATCGTCTGCGGGTCATATTCCCGCGTTTCCGCACAGATCACGCTGTCTTCTTTCTGGTAGGTGATCTTGCTTCTGGCATAGTAAAATGCAAACGGATGCTCGGGTGCATTCTTTTCTCCGCGCACATGGCAGGCGCACAGCAGCACCAGCACCGCAAGCAGGATCGGAAGTACTTTTTTCTTCATGCTTCCACCTCCACCGGAATATATGGGAAGGTCACGGTAAATCTGCTGCCGCCCTCCGGGCGGTTTTCAACGCAGATCGTACCGTAGTTGCGTTCTACCATGTCATGGACGATGGAAAGGCCGAGGCCTGCACCGCCGGCCGCTCTGGATCTGGCCTTATCCACGCGGTAAAAGCGTTCAAAGATATGGTCGATCGAATCGGCAGGAATCCCGACACCCGTGTCGGAAACGGTGAGGGTCACGTTTTCTTCGTCGCACTTGGCGGAGATCTCCAGCAGACCGCCGTCATTGTTGTATTTGATGCCGTTTTCGGCAAGGTTGAACAGGATCTGATACAGGTCATCCTCGATCGTCATGACCGTGCAGTCAGAGGCAATATCCGTTCTGATCCCGATCTCGCGCAAAGATGCGATCGGTGCAAGCATATGTGCCACGCGCTCTGCAACCTCCGCGACCTCAACAATCTCGCGATTCTCTTCGGTACCGGCGTCGATCTTCGTCAGCTCTAAAAGCTTTTCGGAAAGCCGCGTCAGACGGTCTGCCTCCTGACCGATATCGGCAACGAATTCTCTTGTTGTGTCCTCATCCATTTCATTTTGCAAAATAGAGTCGGAAAGCAGCTTGATCGAAGCAAGCGGTGTTTTCAGCTCATGCGAAGCATCGGAGACAAACTGACGCCGCTTTTGCTCATAGTCCTGCAAACGATCGGTCAACTCGTTGAACTCTCCCGCAAGCTGGTCGAGTTCATCATGTCCGCGCGTTTCGATCTTATTGGAATAGTCACCCTCGCGCACCGTTCGGATGGATTGCAGGATCCGGCGCATCCGTCCGGAGAAGGTCGCAGAGAAGACAACGGAAATCAGGATCACCGCCGCCTCCAGAATCAGCGACACATAGAGGATGTTTGCCTGAAGCGTTTGGATCATGGCGCCCTCTTCGGTGTCATATTCCATCAGATACACTGCGCCCGTCATGCGGTTCCCGCAGAAGACCGGCATCGCCGCATGGCTCTGCAAGGCGCCCCCTTCATAGCTGCAATGGAAGACATCCCGAGAGGCCAGTGCCTGAACGACCTCCGGCAGCAGCATCATCTTTCCACGCTCATTGCGTACCCGCAGCGAATCATAGACAGCAAGCCCCGAATTGTCCGTCACAAGGATGCGCGTAACGCGCACCTCCTGAATGGAGCTGATGATCTCGGGGACATCCTCACTGTTGAGGGAATCCACGGAGGAAAGCGCCGTGGAGATCAGCTGTGCCTTGTCCAGCATGGAATTCTCCTGCGCGGAAAATGCCAGCTTTCGCAGGGTCGAGGTGGCGTAAATATTCAGAAATACCAGCGCGATCGCCGTAATCAGAACATAGATGACCGCATACCGCAGCTGGGAGCTGCTCGGGCGCAGCGAGGCCTTCCGTTTACGCTTTGAAATAGTAGCCAACTCCCCACTTCGTCATAATGTGTTCCGGCTCAGCCGGGTTACGCTCCAGCTTTTCACGCAGACGGCGGATATGGACATCTACCGTACGCACATCGCTGCGATATTCATAACCCCAGAGGATATCCAAAAGATTCTCACGGGAATACACGCGGTTCGGGTTGCGGATCAGAAGCTCGATCAGGTCGAATTCCTTGGCCGTCAAATCGGCGAGCAAGCCGTCGCGGTAGGCGTTGCGCGCGTCGGTGTCGATCATGATGGATCCGCAGGTAATGCGGTTTTTCGGCTCAAAGGTATTCACGCGGCGGCGCAGCAGTGCACGGATCCGCGCCTTGAGTTCCAGAATATTAAAGGGCTTGGTCAGATAGTCGTCCGCTCCGTGCTCGAAGCCGAGGAGCTTGTCCATATCCTCCGTCTTTGCCGTAAGCATGATGACCGGCACATCAGAGAACTCGCGGATGCGCTGGCAGGCCGTCAGACCGTCCATCACCGGCATCATCACATCTAAGATCACAAGGGCGACCTCCGGGTCTCTTGCCAGAGCGACCGCTTCTTCACCGTTGGAGCCGGTCACGACCTCATAACCCTCATTCTGTAAATTGAATTTGATTCCCTTGACAAGCAATGCCTCATCATCGACAACAAGAATTTTCATGGCGCTATCTCCCCGTTTCTTCCCTTTCTGCGTTGACATCATCCGAAAAAAAAGTTATACTTTTATACAGTTATTTGTATTATAACACACTTGCCGCCCGTTCGGCAATGCTGTTTCCTATTTTTTGGAGTACCGTATGAAAAACATCCGATTGATTGCCCTGCTTCTTTGTGTTCTGCTGCTGTTTTCCGCACTTTTCCCCGTTCTGGCCGCGGAGGAAACGCAGGAGCCCGAAGAAACCGGTGCAACTGAAAACACCGAACCGTCCGATGACTATCACAATGCCGTCATCGCGCCGGAGGAGGTCATATTTGAAATGCCGGAGCCGGAATCTGAGCTTATGCCCGAGCCCTCCGAGTTCTTCTACGGAGGAGAATATGAGGCAAATGCAAGGGCTGCAATCCTCATTGAGCTGAATTCCAACTCCGTGGTCTATGCCCTCAACCCCGACATGAAGGTCTACCCCGCAAGTCTGACCAAGATCCTTACCTGCATTCTCGCACTCGAATACGGCGATCTGGAGGACACCGTCACCGTTACCGATACTGCGCTGAGCAACCTCGATATTTCCGGCAGCTCGGCGGGTCTTGTAGCCGGTGAGCAGATGAGCCTTCGGAATCTGCTTTACTGCATGATGCTCTCCTCTGCGAACGAGGCCTGCAACGTGGCAGCGGAATATGTCTGCGGTGACATCGACACCTTTGTCCGGCTGATGAACGCCAAGGCCGCCGCCCTCGGCTGCAAAAACACGCATTTTGTCAACACCCACGGTCTGCACAACGAAGAGCACTACACCACCGTACGCGATCTGAGCACGATCGCACGCTACGCATGGCAGAACGAAATGTTCCGGAAAATTTCCTCCACCGCCGTCTATACCGTACCCGCCACCAACAAGTCCGATGAGCGGCCGCTGGAAACGACGAATGAGCTGATTATCGACAACTACACCAAATATTTCTACTCTCGCGCCTCCGGCATCAAAACCGGCTTCACCACCCCGGCAGGCGGCTGTCTTGCCTCCACCGCCGCGGATAAGCACGTGGAATACTTAAGCGTTGTAGTCGGCTGCGACATCGTTCACGAAGCAGATAACAGCTACACCGACGAACGCTTTGTTGTCACAAAAAAGCTTTTTGAATACGCCTTCAAGAATTATTCCTATACGCAGGTCGTCTCCCGCCTCGACATGACGGACTCCGTTCCGGTCACTTTATCGGCGGCAAAGAATTTCGTCATCATCCGTCCGGCGGAGGACATCTACGCCCTGCTCCCGAACGACTATGACCCCACGCTTGTATCCACAAGCTACGCCCTCTATAACGGTGCGACCGCGCTGGAGGCTCCCGTGGAGGAAGGTCAGCTCGTCGGCGAGCTGACCGTCTACTATAACGGTGTGAAGATCGCCGTTGCTCCGCTGGCAGCGGATATTTCCGTCAAGCGCTCCGGCGCCGCCTACACCAAGCACCGTTTCCGCAGTTTCCTGAAAAAGTACTGGTGGATCTTCCTGGCATTGTTTATTCTGTCCGTTCCGGTGGCCGTTGTTCTGATCCTGCGTGCCAGAAACAAGAGAAGGCATGACCGTACCATGATGCTTCATCGGAAGCCCGGTCAGCATGATTGGGGTGGAAAGAAGAAATGAGTCTTTGGGAAGAACTGCGTCAGGACTGCCTATCCTGTCAGGGCTGTGAGCTCTGCAAAGCACGCACAAATGTTGTCTTCGGTGTCGGCCCGACGGATGCAAAGATCCTCTTTGTCGGCGAAGGCCCCGGCGCGCAGGAGGATCTTCAGGGTGAGCCCTTTGTCGGTGCGGCGGGAAAGCTGCTCGACGATATGCTCTCGATCATTGACCTCGGGCGCGACAACTGCTATATTGCCAACATCGTCAAGTGCCGTCCCCCGCAAAACCGCGACCCTAAGCCGGAGGAGCAGGATGCCTGTATTGACTTCCTCTATCGGCAGATCGCGCTTTTGGAGCCGAAGATCATCGTTTGTCTCGGCAGGATCGCTGCCATGCGAATGATCCGCGAGGACTATCGTATCACGCGCGAGCACGGTACATGGGTCAACAAGGACGGCGTCTGGTATACGGCGCTCTATCACCCCGCTGCCCTGCTGCGCGACGCCTCCAAGCGGCCGGAAACCTTTTCCGACCTGCTCTCCCTGCGCAAAAAAGTACAGGAAGTATTCTGAAATCTGCCTGCCGAAAAGGTTTTTTCGGCAGGCTTTTTTGTAAAACAGTTGAGAAAGACGCGGTTTTCTGATATAATGTAAATTAGTGAAAAGGGGGGTAATCTGCATGCGTTTTGTTTCCTGGAATGTCAACGGCCTGCGCGCCTGCGTACAAAAAGGTTTTTTGGAGACGTTTCACGCCCTTTCGCCCGATTTTTTCTGCCTGCAGGAGACGAAAATGCAGCCCGATCAGCTCTCTTTGGACTTAGACGGCTATCATCAGTATTTTTACTCCGCAGAAAAAAAGGGTTATTCCGGCACTGCTGTTTTTGCAAAGCATGCGCCGCTTTCGGTGTCTTATGGCATCGGCGTGGAGGAGCTTGACCACGAAGGCCGCATCATTACGCTCGAATATGCCGGGTTTTACCTTGTCACCTGCTATACGCCCAACGCACAGGACGGCTTGAAACGGCTGGAGCACCGCATGGCATGGGAGGATGCGTTCCGTTCCTTCTTAAAGGAACTTGACGCCAAAAAGCCCGTCATTATCTGCGGTGACCTCAATGTTGCCCATCAGGAGATCGACCTCAAAAATCCGAAGACCAATCGCGGCAATGCCGGTTTCTCTGACGAGGAACGCGGGAAGTTCACAGAGCTTCTTGCCGCAGGCTTTACCGACTCCTTCCGCTACCTCTATCCCGAGTTGAAGGACGCCTATTCCTGGTGGAGCTACCGCTTCCACGCCAGGGAAAATAACACCGGTTGGCGCATTGACTATTTCCTCGTCTCCGACCGCCTGCGTGAGAAAATCGCAAACGCAAAAATCCACAGCGACATTTACGGCTCGGATCATTGCCCGGTGGAGCTGGAGCTTTCTGTGTGATACCCCGCAGGATTTGACATAGAGGTCGAAACATGATAGAATAAATAGAATCTTTTTTAAGGAGGTGTCCGTATTGAAGAAGCTTTTACATATGAAGTGGCCGATCGCCGCGTTTTGCGTCGTTCTCGTTGTTTCCATCATGCTGCCGTTTGCGCTGAACGACCGCGCCGTTTCCGCACAGCGTGGAACACTCGCGGATCTCAATATTGATTCCGGTGATGCCATCACCGCCTACGGCGTGGACATCTCCTTCTGGCAGCAGGAGGTCGATTTTGACGCTCTGTATCAGTCGGGTGCCGATTTTGTCATTCTGCGTGCCGGCTTCAGCACCACGGAGGACTCCTTCTTTGAGGAGAACTACCAAAAGGCAAAGCAGGCCGGCTTAGATGTCGGTGCATACTGGTTCTCCTATGCTTTAGATGCAGAGGATGCCGCCCTGGAAGCAGAGGCCTGCCTGCAGGTGCTCTCCGGCAAGACCTTTGAGTACCCGATCTTCTTTGACTATGAATATGAGCCGCAGAGCACCTTCGCGCCTGACAAAGTCGAAGCGATCTGCATGGCATTTATTGACCGTCTGACAAACGCAGGCTTCTATACCGGCATCTATTCTTCGGTCAACTGGCTGCGCTACATCATCCCGGAAAGTCCCATTCAGACAGAGCACCCGGTATGGATGGCAATGTTCTCAAATTCCGGTACATATGAGCTTTATGCGAATTACTGCGATACCTACGATATGTGGCAGTATTCCGAATCCGGCACGGTCGGCGGTGTCAATGGCAATGTGGATATGGACATCTGCTTTGTTGACTATCCCGCCATCATCCGCGAAGGCGGCTGGAACGGCTTTACCAAGGAGGAAGACCTTGCTGCCATCCGCGTAGAAGATGCAATTCTGCCCGACCTGCTCACGCGCGGTGAGGAATTCACCCTCGGCGGCAGCGTCGTTTCCGATGCGCTAGAGCTCTCCTCCGTATCCGTCTGTGTGCTGGATAATTTCGGTAACGTCCTTACCTATGACAGCTTTGAAGCCTCCGGCTATTCTTTTGACCTTGCCTCGCTCGCAGGCACGCCGGACTTCACCGCACTCAAGCCCGGAGATTACCGCCTACAGATCATCGCTTCGGCGGTAGATGCAGAGTTTGTTATCTGCAACCGTCCGTTCTATGTCCACTCCCCCATGGTCGCGGTCACCGACTTTCGTTTCTCCGAGCACATGACGGATGATCTTCCGCTTACAATGAGCGGCACGCTCACCTCTCAGGATGGGCCGCTCAGCAGTGTTTTGTTTGAAATCTTCGACTTTGACGGCTACAATGAGATTCCCGCCGTGGAATTCACCCCCGAGGCGGAAAGCTTTGACCTTTCCGCATGGAACAGCAATCAGACGCTTGCTCCCGGCAGATATTACTGTCTTGTCACCGCCGCCACCGACAGCGGTGCCTGCATTGTCTTCTATCGTGAGTTCGTCGTTTCCGGCTCTGCGTCCGTGATTGAAAGCGGAGAATATGATTTCTTTGCCGAAAGCCTGACCTATGCTGATCTCGATGCGCTTTCCTTGCGCTACACGCTTTCAGAGCGTGAAAACGGCACGCTTGCCATTACGGATGAAGCAGGTCTTTGCCTGACCCCGACCGGCGTCCTTTCTTCCCATTCCGTCTGTACCTTTGCGCAGGACTTTAGCCTTGTTTCGCAGAGCTTCCGCCCGCTTCCCGCACCTGACGGCGGTTGGTATCTGCTCCATTGTTCAAGTGGCCTGTTCCTTACCGTTGCGGAAGACGGATCGTTCGCACTTTCCGCTGCTCCGGCAGTGATCTATTTGAGTTAAAGAGGCGGTTTTATGCACAGAAAACGCTTGCGCCGATTCCCGGCGCTTCTGCTCGGCATGGTGCTTGCCCTGTCGATGCTGCTTCCGGTTTACGCCGCCGTAAACGTCCCGCAGCCCACGGAGGATTATTACTTCCTTGATGAGCCCGACGTTTTCAGCACAAAACTGGAAACCACCATTTTGGAAGAAAATGCCCGCTTGGAGCAGGCCTACGGTGTTCAGCTCGTCATGGTCGCCATGCAGTCGATCGGAGATGCCGACATCAAAGACTTCACCGTATCGCTCATGGACGAATGGCAGATCGGCGGTGAGGCAGGCAAGGGGCTTGTCCTCGTGCTGGACATTGAAGGCGATAACTATTTCACCTTAGCCGGCGAAGGGCTGCGCTCGTTTTTGACCAGTGACGCTTTGCAGCGTCTTCTCGACCGCAACCTGGAAGAAAGCTTTTCCATGAAGAACTACGATGCGGGCGTCAGCAGTTATTTTGCGGCCGTCACGCAGCGTATTGAGGAGGAATTCGGTCTTCCCGAAGAAAGCGCCTCCGAAGATGACCCCGATGCATCCTCCGAGCCTTCCGAAGCGGAAGGTGGGGAAGAAACCGAACTTGAGACGCAGGAACCCGAACAGACAGAGGTGCCTGCCGAAACGCAGCCTGCAAAACCGAAGCCTTCCGAAACGCCGATGGCCAAGCCGCAGCCCGAAGGCGCGAAGCGCAGCTCCGGCGGTTCCGGTTTCTGGGGCGTGGTCAAGGCCATTTTCTGGATCGCATTGATTCTCCTGTGCCTGATCCTGATTCTGTTTGTGCTGCTTGTGATTCGCAGACACCGCTATGAAAAGCAGCGCGAGGCGCGCAGGAAAGCGAAACAGCAGCACCGCAACAACCAATGATAAAAACCTACTGCCGTCTTTCGGAGCTCCCGAAAGACGGCAGCTTTTTTGTGCGCGAAATTGACAGGAAAAATGGGATATGGTAAAATAAAAAAAATCGTATTCAGGAGGTAATCTATGGAATACAGTTTTTCCTTTTTTCAGAAAAGCGCAGATTATCTGAAGTCCCGCGTTCCTTACACGCCGGAAATCGGCATCATTCTCGGCTCTGCCCTCGGTCCGTTCGCGCAGGACATTGAAGATCCCATCTGCGTCAATTACAGTGACATTCCGAACTTTCTTCTTTCCACCGCACCGGGACACGCCGGAAAACTGATTTTCGGCAAAATCGCGGGAAAATATGTTGTGTGTATGTCCGGCCGCTTCCATTCCTATGAGGGCTACGATTTTGAACAGCTTGTCATCCCTATCCGCGTTCTGAAACTGCTCGGCATCAAGGCCGTGATTCTCACCAACGCGGCAGGCGGCGTGAACGAAAGCTATCGCCCGGGCGATATTATGCTCATGAAGGATCACATCAAGCTGACCGGTGCAAGCCCGCTGCGCGGCAAAAATGTTGACGAGTTCGGCCCTCGCTTTTTTGATACCACGACCATGTACACGCCCCGGCTTCGCGCACTGGCAAAGGAATGTGCCGAGGGAACGGGTCTGACGATCCACGAGGGTGTATATTTCTTCATGACCGGCCCGCAGTTTGAAACCCCGGCAGAAATCCGCGCCATCCGCATTTTGGGCGGCGATACCGTCGGTATGTCCACGGTCACGGAAGCCCTGACTGCCGCGCACTGTTCGCTGCCCGTGCTTGCGCTTTCCGTTGTGACCAACATGGCAGCAGGCGTTTTGGATCAGCCTCTGACCGAGGAAGAGGTCAGCGAAACCGGCCGCATGATCGCAACGAGATTCAGCAGCTACATGAAGAAAATCGTTGCGGCGATGTAAGGAGGAAGCCATGAAACAGTTATTGGAGCATGCACGCATTATCGCGGCAAAAGACGGTGCCTTCTATCCCATCGAAAACGGCTTTTTGGGCATTGACGGCGACGCGATCTGCTACATCGGCAGCACCCTTCCCGAAGATGCCGACACCTATGATACCCGCAAGAATATGTCGGGGAAGCTGCTGCTTCCCGGTCTCATCAATTGCCACTGCCACAGCCCCATGGTGCTGCTGCGCGGTGTCGGCAGTGACCTGTGCCTGCAGGAATGGCTCTTTGACAAGATCTTCCCCGTGGAGGATCGCCTGGAGACCATCGAGGGCGGCATCAAGGTCGGCTCCGAGCTTGCTATTTTGGAGATGCTCGCCTCCGGCGTGACCTCGTTCACCGATATGTATATGCAGCCCGAGAGCACCTGCGAGGCAGTGCTGGCATCCGGCATGAAGGCAAATCTCTGCCGCCCGGTACAGTGCTTCGTTGACGGTGAGTCCTTCGAGGATAACTACCGCGCACAGCAGGCGATCGAGCTGTTCGACCGCTACCATATGGCCGGAAACGGCAACATCCGCATTGATTTCTGCATCCATGCCGAGTACACCTGCAAGGATCACATCACAAGAAAGGTCTCCGAGGTCTGCCGCGATCGCGGCGCACGGATGCACATTCACCTGTCCGAGACAAAGAAAGAGCACGAGGAATGCAAGCAGAAATTCGGCATGACCCCGGCAGAATACTTCCTTGCCATGGGCACGTTCGAAAACCCGACGACTGCCGCCCACTGCGTATGGGCAGAGCCGAAGGATCTGGAAATCTTTTTGGAAAAGGGCGTTACCGCCGTCCATAACCCAACAAGCAACATGAAGCTCGGCAGCGGCTTTGCTCCCGTGCCCGAAATGCTTGCACGGGGCGTCAATGTCGCCATCGGCACAGACGGTGCGGCTAGCAATAACAACCTCGATATGTTGGAGGAAATGCACCTTGCCGCCATTTTGCACAACGGTTATCACAACGATCCCACCTTAGTGACGCCCGCAGAGCTCTTGCGCATGGCAACCGTCAACGGTGCAAAATGTCAGGGTCGTGAAGACACCGGTGCGCTCACGGTCGGTAAAAAGGCCGACATCGTCGCCATCGACCTGTCGAAGCCGCATATGCAGCCCGCCTTTGACCCCATCGTTTCGCTCGCCTATCAGGTGCAAAGCGCCGATGTGTGCATGACGATGGTAAACGGCAAGATCCTCTACGAAAACGGTGTTTATCTCACGATGGATATTGACCGCATTTATCACGACTATCAACAAGTACTGACGAAGCTTTACGGAGAATAACTATGGAAGAATTGAAACGCGCAGACGAAGGCCTTGCCTTTATGCTGCAATATGAAAACGTCGCATGGTATGAAGACGGCATCGTCCGCATCCTCGACCGCAGAATCTACCCGCGCAAGGTGGAGTTTGTTCTCTGCCGCACCCATGTCGAAGTGGCGCAGGCCATCACAGATATGGTCACGCAGTCGGCAGGCCCGTTCACCGCAGCTGCCATGGGCATGGCGCTGGCCGCCTATGAATGCCGCGATATGAGCAAGGAAGCACAGGTCGACTACTTAGAAAAGGCAAGCTACACCATCTCCCACGCCAGACCCACGACCGTCGGCCGCATGGCGCTCATCACGGGCGGCTGCTTTGAGGCTGCAAAGATCGCACTCGAAAACGGCGAAAATGTGGCAGACGCCATCGTTGCACACACTGTTCGCGCCAACAACCGCCGTTACTCGAAGGTCAATCAGATGGCAGAATACCTCGTTGACCTCTTCCCCGACAACGGCAAAATTCTGACCCAGTGCTTTGCCGAGACCATCGTCGGCATGATGCTGAAGGTCGCAAAGCAGCGCGGCAAGCAGCTCAAAATTTACTGTGCCGAGACCCGCCCCTATTTCCAGGGCGCAAGGCTGACCGCCACGGTCTGCAACGACATGGGCTTTGACACGACGCTTATCACCGACAATATGCCCGCCTTTGCCATCCAGCACGAAGGCATTGATGTCTTCACCTCGGCTGCTGACGCGATCTGCCTGGACGGTCATGTGGTCAACAAGGTCGGCACCTTCCAGATCGCCATCGTGGCAAAATATCTCGGCATCCCCTACTTTGTCACCGGCGCACCCGATATCGGTCACAAGTCCAAGGCCGACATCCACATTGAGATGCGCGACCCCGATTTTGTCTTGCAGGCCATGGGTGTTAAGACCGCCGCTGACGGTGTCAAGGGCTACTACCCCGCCTTTGACGTCACTCCGCCGGAGCTTGTATCCGGTGTCGTGACCGACCAGGGCATTTTCTCCCCCTATGATCTGCCGCGCTATTTCGCATCCGGCTCCATGGGCGAATTTGAAATGGTGGTGTAAGCATGGACAGGATTCAAGCACTCCGTGAGGAGATCACTGCAACTGCAAAGCAGGCCTTCGAACAAAAGCTCTTTGCCGGCACTTCGGGCAACCTCAGCGCATACATCAAAGAGGAAAACCTGATCCTCATCACGCCAACCTGTGTACGCTATGAGACGATGGTTCCGGAGGATATCGTCGTTATCCGTCCCGACGGCGAAAAGGTCGAGGGGCATTACGAGCCGTCGTCCGAATGGCGGCTGCACGCGGCCATCTATAAGGCATATCCGGAGCTTGGGTCGATCTTCCATACCCACTCTCCTTACGCAACTGCCTTTGCAGTTGTGCATCAGCCGATTGAAACGACCCTTATTGAAACCTACTTCTTCCTCGGCGGAGAGGTTCGCTGCGCAGAATATGCGACCCCCGGCACCTGGGCAGTCGGTGAAAATGCCGTTCTCGCATTAAAAGATCGCGGCGGTTGTCTGCTCAACAATCACGGTGTTGTTGCAGTCGGCAAGGATATTCCCGAGGCACATCTGCGGGCAGAATACATTGAAGACGCCGCAAAAATCGGCTTCTTTGCCCGCCAGCTCGGTGAGCCCGTGATTTTGCCAAAGCTGTAAGTTTCCGCAAAAAGTGCAAAAAAGTTCTTCTGAACAAGCTGTTCAGAAGAACTTTTTTATTATCATTTATCGGGTTTGTCCGTCGCCGTGGATGACATAGTGATAGGTCGTCAGCTCTTCTAAGCCCATCGGCCCTCTTGCGTGGAGCTTTTGGGTGGAAATGCCCATCTCACAGCCGAGGCCGAATTCGCCGCCGTCAGTAAAACGGGTGGAGGCATTGACATAGACTGCCGCCGAATCAACCGCCTGCACAAAGGTCTCTGCGGTTTTTGCATTTTCGGTGATGATCGCCTCGGAATGGCCGGTGGAGTGGGCAGCGATATGCGAAATTGCTTCGTCAGCACTGTCCACAGAGCGAATCGCAAGAATATAATCTAAGAATTCGGTGTCAAAGTCCTGCGTTCCGGCAGGCATGCCTGGGATGATCGCCGCGCAATTTTCGTCCAACCTAAGCTCCACAGGGCACTCGGCTCTGCTTCTGACGAGGCGGTCATAGACCATCGGCAGGAAAACTTTTGCGATCTCGCGGTGAACAAGGCAGACCTCCGCCGCGTTGCACACGGACGGACGGCTGCACTTGGCGTTTTCTAAGATATTGATCGCCTTCTCCAAATCAGCGTCCTTATCCACATAGATGTGGCAGATGCCGGTGCCGGTCTCCAACACGGGAACCGTAGCGTTGTCCACGCAGGCACGAATCAAGCCTGCCCCGCCGCGCGGAATCAGCAGATCAACAAAGCCCCGCGCCGTCATCAGCTCGTTCGCAGAAGCACGCGAGGTATCTTCTACAAGCTGGACAGCCTGCTTCGGAAGTCCTGCCTGCTCCAAGCCCCGCTGCATGGCGTTCACAATTGCCAGAGCAGAGCGGTGTGCCTCCTTGCCGCAGCGCAGAACGCAGCATGAGCCCGCTTTGAGCGCAAGGGCAGCCGCATCGGAGGTGACGTTCGGGCGGCTCTCATAGATCATGGCGATCACACCCATCGGCACGGAAACGCGTTCGATCGTAAGGCCGTTCGGGCGCCGGACGGTGCGCAGTACCTTTCCCACAGGATCCGGAAGCTTCGCCACATCGCGGATTCCCGCTGCCATGCCTTCAATCCGCGGCTTCGTCAGGCGAAGCCTGTCCAGCATGACCTCGGTGATGCTTCCCCTCGCCTGCTCCAAATCTGCCGCATTTTCGGAAAGAATGGCAGCCGAGTCTTCGATCAGCGCATCTGCCATCCGGCAAAGCGCTCTGTTTTTTGTTTCGGTATCTGCCGTGGCTAAGGCGCGTTTTGCGCTCTTTGCCGCAAGCAGGATTTCCAATGTTGTCATATCATTTTCTCCCTAAAAAACGGGTGCCGATGCGTTGTCTTTCCAAAATCGCATAGAGCTGCTCGGGGCAGTCGCCGTTCGTAATGACCATATCACAGCCGTTTTCCGTGACCAGCTTTGCCGCACGGAGCTTTGTCTCCATGCCGCCGGTGCCGAGCTTGCTTCCGCTGCCTGCGGCAAGCTGCTCGATCTCCGGCGTGATTTCTCCCACAACGGAAATGAGCTTTGCATTTTTGTCCTTATGCGGGTCGGCAGTATACAAGCCGTCAATATCAGACAGCAGCACCAGCAGATCCGCGTGCACAAGACCGGAAACGACTGCTGCCAAAGTATCGTTATCACCGACGGCGATCTCCGCCGTGGCAACGGTGTCATTTTCATTGATGATCGGAAGCACGCCAAGATCGAGTAGGCGCGTGACCGTGTTTTCCACGTTGGTGCGGCGGTCAAGATGGTCAATATCCTCGTTGGTCAGAAGAAGCTGCGCAACGGTATGGTTGTACTCTGAAAAGAGCCTGTCATAGGTGTCCATCAGAGCGCACTGACCGACGGCTGCCGCGGCCTGCTTGGTGGGGATATCCACGGGTCTGCCGGGCAGATTCAGCCGTCCTACGCCCATGCCGATAGCGCCGGAGGACACCAGGATGATCTCATTGCCCGCGTTTTTCAAATCGGAGAGCACCTTGACAAGGCTCTCCATATGCCGGATATTCATCCGCCCTGTCGGATGGGCAAGGGTGGAGGTGCCGACCTTAACTACGATTCTCATTTCTTCAGCTCCTCGGTTTTTTCAAATGCGGCAATGACTGCGTTCATGGCCGCCGCGCGGAAGCCGCTTTCCTCCAAGGCACGCACTCCCTGAATGGTCGTGCCGCCGGGAGAGCAGACCGCATCCTTGAGCTCACCCGGGTGCTTGCCGGTCGTAAGCACCATCTCAGCGGCACCTGCTACTGTCTGTGCCGCATACTTCTGCGCGGTCGCACGCGGAAGTCCGCAGGCAACTCCTCCGTCCGTCAATGCTTCAATGAACTGATAGACGAAGGCAGGGCCGCAGCCGGAGACTGCCGCCGCCGCGTCGATCAGCTTTTCGGGGATCGGGTCAACCAGACCGGACGGGGCAAGCAGCTTTGCAAAGCTTGCCAGCTCTTCCTCCGTTGCGCCGAAACCGCAATACTGGGTCACGCCCCGGCCGATCATGGCGGGGGTATTCGGCATCATGCGGATGACAGGATAGCTCCCGCCCGCCATCTGCTGAATGGACTCGCAGGTGAGGCCTGCCGCCATCGTGACAAGCACAAAACGATCGGTGCGCTCTCGAAGCGCAGGGGCAATTTCGCGCAGCACATCCGCCATCATCTGCGGCTTGACCGCAAGAAAAATCAGCTCACACCGGCAGGCAACGCGGATATTATCCACGACCTCCGCGCATTTGAGACGGTCAGCCAAAGCAGCCGCTTTTTCCTTGGAACGGTTGGCAAGCTGGAAAGAGCCCTCAAACTCGCCCGCGTTGATCGCAAGCGCCACGGCACTGCCCATATTGCCGGTACCGATCATACCGATTCTTGTAAACATGAAACCCACTCCTTCATGCTTTATTTCTTTACCGTATTATTATATAGTACATTTTTTTGTCCGTCAAGGTATTGCCGGCAACGAAAAATCAAAAAAAGCAGCTTCCCGAAACACGGGAAACTGCTTTTTGGAGCTGGTGGCCGGACTTGAACCGGCGACCTGCTGATTACGAATCAGCTGCTCTACCGACTGAGCCACACCAGCAATTTTACTTTTTCAAGCCAAGTTATCTTATCAAACTTTCCTTCGTTTGTCAATAACTTTTCCATAGAAGAACAGCAGGCACCTTTGCCTGCTGTTCTTCTATGGAAATCATTTCTTGAAATTAAATACATCCCAGTTTTTGATGAAGTATTCCACGCCCGACCACAGGG
>JAKSPM010000017.1 GCA_024404825.1 Clostridia bacterium | reverse complement strand
GGCGGCACCTATCAGAATGTCACCACCTCCGCAGGCAAGCTTGCAGGCTATTACTCCCCTGCATTCTACGAGCCGCTCGATGCCGTCAAGGGCGATGTAGCAAGAACGCTCATGTACGTCTATACCCGCTGGGATCAGCGCAATCTCACCGATGTCATTGATTCGATCGATCTGCTCTTAAAATGGTGTGAGGAAGACCCGGTTGATGAATATGAGATGAAGCGCAACGACATCTGCCAGGAGATCTGCGGCTCACGAAATATCTACGTTGACTACCCCGAATACTGCTGGCGCGTGTTCGGTAAAGCCATCCCCACCCACATGAAGACCCCCTCCGGCATGGGCAACATCTGCAACAACCCCCAGTATGAGGGCGTTGAGACCAAGGCTGCTACCTGCACCGGCAACGGCACCATGACCTACACCTGCAAAAACTGCGGCTACGCCTACACCGAGGTCATCCCCTCTCACGGCCACCACTATGTGAACGGCACCTGCGAATACTGCGGTACAAAGCAGGCCGAGATCCAGTACTTCCGCGTAGACACCCTCACCGCAGGCGATGAGATCGTCATCTTCAATCCCTCCAACAAAAAGGTCATCTCCACCACTGCCACCACCTACACCAAGGACGGTGTCGTCTATGACCGGCTGCAGGGTGCTTCTGCTACCGTGGCAGGCACGGAGCTGACCACGACGGCAAAAAACGTTGCCATCTTCAAGGTTGAAAAAAGCGGCAGTAATTATGCGTTCAAATTGGAGGATGGCAGATACCTGACCTGTGAGACCTCCGAATTTTTGACGCTGACCGCCTCGCCGAAGTCCGGCACAAACAAGTGGACGCTCGAGGACAGCGGCACCGATGGCTGGTACATAAAAAACACCACGACCTACTATCAGGACTATCAGAAAAACTACGCTTACATCGAATATTTCTACACCTTTACGACCTACGGCTTCAAAGGGACTGCCGGGCAGGCAGCCTACAACATGAACTTCTACAAGGTCGTCCGTGCCGCTCAATGTACGCATGATTACACGGTCACGGCAACCAAGGCTGCCACCTGCATCGAAAAGGGCTACACAAGCTACCTCTGCAGCAAGTGCGGTGATGCCTACACCACCTACACCGATCCCCTCGGCCATGACTATCAGGTAGAAACGATTGCGCCGACCGAGATCGAGCAGGGCTATGACCTGCACACCTGCACCCGCTGCGGCGACACCTACACGGACAACTATCTGGATCCCGTTGTCATCGGTGACCCCTGCGACGGCTATACCGACATTGACCGCGCAAGCTGGTATCACAGTGCAGCAGACTTTGTCATTTTGAGAAAAATCATGGGCTCTACCCAGACGGAAGCACTCACCTTTGAGCCTGCAACGCCCTGCACCCGCTCGATGATCGTCTCCATTCTCTACCGTCTGTCGGACAGCCCCGAAGTCACCTTTGAAGACAAGTTCCCCGATGTGCCGAGTGGTCAGTGGTTCACCTCCGCCGTCATCTGGGCTTATCAGAATGAGATCGTCAAGGGCTATGACACAGGGCTCTTCGGGCCGAACGACAAGATCACGAGAGAGCAGATGGCCGTCATCCTGAAGGCCTACACCGAAAAGCTTACCTCCAAGGATACCTCCGGCAGTGCAAGCCTTGCAGACTTCCCCGATGAATATAAGGTCACCTGGTCAAGAGACGCTGTCCGCTGGGCGGTCAATGAGGGTTTGATCTCCGGCAAGTCCAATGACGGACAGCTCCTGCTTGACCCGCAGGGCAATGCCACGAGAGCCGAGGTCGCATCCATCCTGATGCGCTTTATTGAAGGTCTCAAATAAAACACAATCGCCGAACAGGAACGTTCCTGTTCGGCGGTTTTCTTATTCTGCGATAAAAGCTTTTGCAACTGCGATATGGGTTCGGATCTCTTTCGGAAGCGGCACGATGCACGAAAGTGCATTGTCAGCGATCGTCTGCGCCGTTTTCTCCAAAACCGCTTCGACCGTGGCTTCGGCAAGCGCTGCCAAAGACGCAAAGCCGGAACGGTAATACAGGTCAGCGCGGATTTGTTTGACCCCGGGCAACAAATACAGCTCCCGATAGGCCGCCATCGCTTCCGGCTCGGCGGTCAGCTTTTCAAGCTCGCGGAGCTTCTGCGGTTTTGCGTCATAGAGGGTCAGAAATCTTCGCAGCAGCCTGATTTCCTGTGTCTGCATCCCAATCGCTTCATATGCGCCGTCCGACAGGCGCTCGGCTTCGCTCTTTCGTTTGCAGCCGAGACGCGGCAGCTCGGAAAGGAGCGCTTGCTTATGCTTTATCAGCGGAGCATACGACGCAGGAAGACAGTCCTTATCCAAAAGGATGCTCAAAGCCTTCACGGGATAGTCTGTACAGATCATTTGTTGTTCTCCGGCTTCCTCGATTTTTTGAACAGCTTGCGGTACGTCAGGGTCAAGCCCCAACAAAGTGCCGTGATGATGACCGTACCCGCGCCGACCAGCAGGTACGGATCGACCGCTTTTTCCCGCAGGAAATAATACAGGCAATAAATCAGCATCGGGTGCAGCAGATAGATGCCGTAGCCGCATTCGGAAAGGCTGCAGAAGAATTGCCGGGAAGCGAGCTTCGGAAGATAACTGCATACGATCATTCCAAAGCTGAGCACGGCGAAGCCGCCCAACAGCCCGAACAGCGGCGCTTGAATGTAGCTTTTATAGAAGATCCCTGTTGCAGGGCAGAAGATCGCCGCCTGCGCAATCGGGAAGACGATCCACAAAAACCGGACCTTTTTCACAACGCGCAAAATGCCGTCAAAATGCTTGTTCAGCAGCACGCCGAACACAAAATAGACGAGATTCCGCAGCAGGTTTTTGTAACCGAGAAAATTCGGTGCGGGAAGATACGCATCCGTCAACCGCAGCTTCGGCTGCACAAAGTAATACACAGCCGCCGCACCCAGGAAAACAATCAGCGGTGTTTTTGCAAGCAGCGGACGCAAAAGCGCACATAGAACGAATATTTCAAACAGGGTCAGTACATACCACAAATGGCGCGGCTGCGTTGCCAAAATAATATTTCTGTGCGCCGCCTGCGGAATGGAAAGCGGCTCGACCTTGCAAAAATACACCACCGGCACGACCAGAAGCAAGCCGAAGAGGAAATACGGCAAAATCAGGCGCTTTGTTTTTTTCAGCAAAAAATGGCCGGGCGCACGGTATTTGCCCGCAAGGATCGCAAAGCCGTAAACACAGCCGGAAAGCATAAAAAACGCGGGCATATGGAAAGAATAAATATAGGTACTCACCAGGCCGAGCGTTCTGCTTGTCACAAGCGGACGAAATGCGCCGTTTTGCGTATACATGACGCAAAAATGGCCGAGAACGACCAGCGGAACGATCAGTGCCTTCAAAAGGCTGTAGCAATCCCGCCGCAGCTGTGTGTTTTCCATTTCCCCGCCTCCATTGCGTCTTTTTTCTTATATTAAACAAAAAGCAGGAAATTTTCAAGTCATCGCCGGATTTTCTGCAATGGTCTGTGTCTGATTTTCCGCAGACGTATATTCCCCTGTGTCATTCTGAGGAAAGCGAAGCATCTTTTTCGGTGCGATGGAGCATATTGCCGATAAGCACCTGTAGCCCGTGGCTGGATTATCGCTCATTACATAAGAAATCACCCGCCGATGTTCGGCGGGTGATATATCTGAAAGCATCTTACCACCAGTAGCGCGGAATTTTTGCTCGCTCATACGGTGTTTTCATCAAAGGCAGGCTCGTGCGCATCTCTCCGTCAAGGGCAAAGTATGCGCCCGCCACGGCAGGCGCGGTGGGGATCGTCGTGATCTCACCAATGCCGATCGCGCCGCATGCCATATCCTGCCCTGGCTTTTCAATCAGAATTGTCTGAATGTCCGGTACCTGATCGGCACGGAACAGGCCGAGCGTGGCAAGCTTTGCGCTTGGGATGCAGTCATAGAGCGGATAGTGCTCCGTCAGTGTAAAGCCGAGCGCCATCACGACGCCGCCCTCGATTTGTCCCTCGCAGCTTTGCGGGTTAATTGCCTTGCCGACGTCATGTGCAGCGACGATCTTTTGGATCTTGCCGTCCTCATTGAGAATGCACACCTGCGTCGCATAGCCATAAGAAACATGGCTGACGGGATTTTCCTTGTCTGCGCCGAGCGCATCGGTTCTGGCAAGGTATTCCCCGTAAAACTCCCGACCCTCAAGCTGTTTCCAGTTGACGCTCTCGTCATCCTTGCGCTGTGTACCGACAGCGCCTTCGCGGTTTTCACCGGGACAGCCCGCGAACTCAGGCGTATAAGCGATGCCGGTATAGTCGGAAACCCTGACCTCTGCGCCCGCAGCAAGCAGCAGCTTCTGGCAGGCACGGCGGCAGGCCTCGCCTGTCACCAGGGTCTGTCTTGATCCGGAGGTCGTGCCGGAATCGGGTGCATTGATGTTGTTAGCAGCCTCATAGACGATTTCATCCCTGCTGCAGCCGAGCATTGTGCCGACGATCTGCGTCAGCACAGTACCGAGCCCCTGTCCGATGCAGGAAGCACCGCTGCGAATATGGATCTTTCCGTCTTGCACCGCGAGGATGCAGCGTCCCGTATCGGGAATGCCAACGCCCACGCCCGCGTTCTTCATTGCGCAGGCGAGGCCGACATATTTATTGTTTTCAAAGATATCCTTTACCGCTTCGAGTGTTTCGACAAGGCCGGTGTTCGGCGGCGCGATCTGTCCGTTGGGCAGCGTTTGCCCCGGACGGATGGCATTGCGATAACGGATTTCCCACGGGGAGATGCCGAGTTCATGCGCCATCTTCGTCAATGTCATTTCCATTGCAAAACAGGTCTGCGTGACACCGAAGCCGCGGAAAGCGCCTGCCGGGGGATTGTTCGTATAATATGCTTTGCCGGTGATCTCGAAATTTGAATAGTTGTAGGGGCCTGCCGCATGAGTGCAGGCACGCTCCAGCACGGGGCCGCCAAGGGAGGCATAGGCGCCGGTATCGGCAGTGACATCCGCCTTGACGCCCTGAATGATGCCGTCACGGTTGGTGCCCATCGTGATCGTCACCTTCATCGGGTGACGCTTGGGATGCACGAGTATACTCTCTTCTCTTGAGAGCTTGACCTTGACGGGACGACCGGTCAGCCATGCGATCAGCGCCGCATGATGCTGCACCGTCACATCCTCCTTGCCGCCGAAGCCGCCACCGACCAGAAGGTTGGTAACATGGACCTTTTCCTGCGGAATGCCGAGCATTATTGAGGTCTCGCGGGCGGTGTCATAGGCGCTCTGATCGGCAGACAGAATTGCCACGCCGTCGTCGTCCTTATATGCCACGGCGCACTCGGGCTCCATAAATGCATGCTCCGTGTAGGGGGTCTCATAGTGGTACATCAGCACATAGTCCGAATTGCGGATCGCTTCATCGGCGTTGCCGCGGGACACGTGCTTTTCGCACAGCAGGTTGCCGCTCTCGTGGACAAGCGGCGCAAAAGGCTGTGCAGCATAGGTGGGGCTGAAGACGCATTTGAGCTCTTCATATTCCACCTCGACAAGCTCTTTTGCCTGCGCCAGAATTTCCGGTGTCTCAGCAGCAACGAGGCAGATCGCGTCGCCCAAATAGTGCGTGATCTTGCCGACGGGGATCATCGTGTCCCAGTCCTGCTTAAGGTGCCCGACCTTGTTCTGCCCGGGAATGTCGTCTGCTGTCCATACACCGATCACGCCGGGCAGCTCCAACGCTTTTTCCGTGTGAATGGCAAGCACGCGGGCGCGGGGGTATTTACTGCGAACAGCGCTGCCGTAGATCATGCCGTCAAGCATCACATCGTCCGGATAGCGTCCCGTGCCGAGAATTTTTTCTCTTGCATCCACGCGCAGCATTGCCTCGCCGATCCGGTTATCCGGTTCCTCCTGCGGAGGCTTGCCGCCGTTTCTTTTTAACTCGGCTGCAAGCAGCACCGCATCAATAATCTTTTTGTAGCCGGTACAGCGGCAGAGATTGAATCGCAGAGCTTTTGCTGCCTCAGCACGTGTCGGGCAGGGGTTGACATCCAAAAGAGCTTTTGCCGCGATCACCATGCCCGGTGTGCAGAAGCCGCACTGAACGGCACCTGCCTTTGCAAAGGCATAGACATATAGCTCTCGCTCTTCCGGCGTGAAGCCCTCGATCGTGACGATGCTCTTGCCGGCAAGCCGGGAGAGCTTCATCACGCAGGACTTTGTTGCTCTGCCGTCAATGAGCACCGTGCAGGTGCCGCAAATACCCTGGCTGCAGCCGTCCTTGACCGAGGTAAGGCGCAGATCATCGCGCAAAAACCGCAGCAGACTCTTGTCCTGACTGCATTCATACGCTGTTCCGTTGACGATAACCTGGTACATCTGCACCCCTCCGTTGTTTCTTATTGCAGTAGATTATTTGTGAATTTCAGAAAACAAGACAGCCTGTTTCGGTCAGCGATCCTCGCGGAAGTAGGCCAAGCCGAGCGATGCCGGCGGCTGCTTTTCCTTGTTGTTGCGGAGGCTGGAGAAGATCAGCACGATGACCGTAACAACATAGGGCAGTATCTTGTAAATCTCGTCCGGCAGGAACGCAAGGTGCAGACGGTTATACAGGTCAACCAGTGCACCGAAGAGCACGGCGCTCCAAATGGCAGCCGTCGGTCTCCACAAACAGAAGATAACGAGGGCGACGGACAGCCAGCCGAAGCCGGACAGACCTTCATGGTTCCATGTACAGCCTGCGATCGTGGTGATGAACACCATGCCGCCGATGGCGGAGATGCCGCCGCCGATGACGGTGGCAAGATACTTGTATTTTGAAATGTTAATGCCTGCGGCATCTGCCGTTGCCGGAGACTCGCCGACAGCCCGCAGATACAGGCCGGAACGGGTCTTGTTAAGGTAAAACGCCAGAATCACGGCAACGATAATGCCAAGGTAGAAGAAGATACCATGGCCGAAGATCAGCCTGCCGATCACCGGAATGTTCTGAATGAACTTCGGGAACGGGCACATAATGAAGAAATCCTTGAGGTCATTAGACAGGGTGATGTAGGAGCCTGCCTTGACACGCATGAACTCGCCGGTAAACTGGCCGACACCCGTACCGAAAATGGAAAGGGCAAGGCCGGTGACATTCTGATTTGCGCGAAGTGTAATAGTAATAAAGCTGTAAATCAGGGAAGCAATCGCACCTGCGAGGAAGGCAGATATAATCGCAATCGCAATCGCAACATACCCGTTGGGGTTTGATGCAAGTTGATTATAATAGTATGCACCGCCGAGGCCGAATGCACCGCCCATAAACATGATGCCTTCCACGCCGAGGTTCAGGTTGCCGGATTTTTCCGTAAGGATCTCCCCGAGCGTACCGAACATCAAGGGCGTACCGTAGGCAACCGCGGAGACGGCAAGGGCTAAGAACCACGGCAAGAATCCGCGGAAAACGCTGGCGAAAGGCTTTCCCGAAACGAGCCGGTAAATGAACGCAGCAAGCAAGATTCCCAAAAGGATTGCAGCGACACAGATCAGGATACCGAACCGTTTATTCTTTTTTCTGTTAATTCTGAGATTACTCATTTTGCTTCACCCTCCTTTCCGTTGTGAGAGCTGCGGAAAATGAGCTTGTAATTGATAAAGAATTCGCAGCCGAGCATACAGAACAGCAGCAAGCCGATGATGATATCGGAAACGGAGGCCGGAACTGCAAGCCAGGTGTTCAGAGAGCTTGTACCCTTTTCAAGGACCGCAAGCATCATGGAAATCGCGATCATTACGAACGGATTGAGCTGGCTGAGCCATGCGACCGTGATGGAGGTAAAGCCGACACCGTTTGCGACCTCTGCAGACAATGTGTTGTTTGCACCGGAGGCAACAATAAATCCGACGATACCGCAGATGGCACCGGAAAGGAACATCGTGCGCATCATGATGTAGCCGACATTCATGCCGGCATAGCGGGCGGTGTTTTCCGAGTCACCGATGACGGAGATTTCGTAGCCGTGCTTGGAGTATTTCATGTAGATGAACATAAACACGACGAGTACCAGCACGATGATCCAGCCGCAATGAATGTTCATCACCTTGGGCAGGCAAGCAGCTTCATCGAACTGCGCCATACGACCCTGATTTGCTGTCCACGGACCGATCTGAAGCCAAGATACGACGCCGATGATGATGTAGTTCATCATCAGAGTGAACAGCGTTTCATTGGTGTTCCATTTTGCCTTGAAGAACGCGGGGATCAAGCCCCAGATACCGCCGCCGATGGCAGCGGCAAGCCCCATGGCGAGCAGGAGCACGACTGAAGGAACCTTACCGACCATCTGCCGCATGATGAAGGTCGCGGCTAAAGCACCTGCAGTGATCTGACCTTCTGCACCGATGTTCCAGAAGCGCATCTTGAAGCAGGGCGCAATCGCGATCGCACAGCCGAGCAGGGGAATGGCGTTTTTAATGGTCTGACGGACAAAGACCTCGCTGCCGAGGGCACCGTTCACAATAATGCCATAGGCCTCAAACGGATTATTGCCCGTAATCAGAATGACCAAGCTGCCAAGCAGGAGCGCAACCAAAATGGATGCCAGCCGGATGCCCCATGCAGCACTCGGATTTAATCCGTCCCGCTTTGCAAGACGAATAAGCGGTGTTTTTGTCTTCTCACCCATTTACGCTTCCTCCTTTCCGCCGACACTTGTCATGAGCAGGCCGATCTGATCCTTCGTAGCGGTGCGGGCATCGACAATGCCGCTGACCTTACCGCCGCACAGAACCAAAATTCTGTCGCAGAGCTCCAGCAAAACGTCTAAGTCTTCACCGACAAAGAGTACGGCGACGCCGTTCATTTTCTGCTCTGTCATCAAATTATAAATCGCATATGAGGTGTTGATATCGAGACCGCGGACAGGGTAAGCCGACATCAGCACACTGGGGTGTGAGGCGATCTCACGGCCGACAAGCACCTTCTGTACGTTGCCGCCGGACATTCGCCGCACCGGGAACTCGGTGCTGGGGGTAACGACCTCCAGGTCATTCCAGATGAAATTTGCAAGCTCCTGCGGGCCCTTGCGGTCAACAAAGGGACCGAAGCCGTTTTTCCAGCTGCGGAGCATCATATTGCCGGTCATACCCATGGAGCCGACCAGACCCATGCCGAGTCTGTCCTCAGGAACGAATGCCAGCGCAACACCCGCCTTGTGAATCTGCGTCGGTGACATTCCGACGAGATTTTTCACATCACCCTCGGGAGGAGTGTACTCGATCGAGCCCTCTGCCACAGGATACAAGCCTGCGATAGACTCCAGAAGCTCCTTCTGCCCGGAGCCGGCAATGCCCGCCACACCGAGGATCTCGCCGCCGTTGACGGTAAATGTGACATTGTCGAGCTTTTTCACTTGCTCATGGTCGTAGCAGGTAACATTTTTTAATGTAAGACGTTCGGTCTGATTTTGGTTGAACGGGCGGTCAATATTTAATGCAACTGCATGGCCTACCATCATATCGGTCAGCGCCTGCGCCGTTGTTTCGGCAGTCTTGACCGTACCGATGTAAGTTCCCTTGCGCAAAACCGCGACCTCGTCGGAAAGCTCCAAAACCTCATTAAGCTTGTGCGTGATGATAACAATGGCCTTATTATCGTCACGCATATTGCGGAGGATCGCAAAGAGCTTCTGCGTCTCCTGCGGGGTAAGCACTGCTGTTGGTTCGTCAAGAATCAGGATCTCCGCGCCGCGGTAGAGCACCTTGATAATTTCGACCGTCTGTTTTTCGGAAACAGACATATCATAGACTTTTTTGGCCGGGTCGATATCAAAGCCGTAGCGGTCACAGATTTCCTGGACCCTTGTGTTGGTTTCCTTGATATTAAGGCCGCCCTCGTTCAGGCCGAGAACGATATTCTGCGCTGCAGTAAATACATCTACCAGCTTATAGTGCTGGTGGATCATACCGATCCCGTATCGGAATGAATCCTTCGGGGAGCGGATGGAAATCGGCTCTCCGTCTGCAAGGATCTGTCCTTCGTCGGGAAGATAGATGCCTGCAAGCATATTCATAAGTGTTGTTTTGCCGGAGCCGTTCTCTCCGAGCAGAGACAAGATCTGCCCGCGCTTGAGGCCGATGCTGATGTCGCGATTTGCGACGACTTCGCCGAAGCGTTTTGTAATGTTTCTCAGTTCGATTGCGTAACAGGAGTCCAAGGCCGTCATCCTTCCTATATGTTTTTCCGTACCTATCAAAAAAGCAGCGAATCCGCTGCGACAAATGCACTGATTCGGATTTGGGGAAAAGGTACTCCCCGCCGCCACAGGAGGCGGCGGGGAGTTTGAGTTACATTAGAATGCAGAGTTGAGCCATTCGATGCCGTCGATTGCAAGTGCAAAATACGGGGCAGACTGTGCAG
The DNA here is from genome assembly GCA_024404825.1 of Clostridia bacterium. Taxonomy (GTDB): domain Bacteria; phylum Bacillota; class Clostridia; order Oscillospirales; family Oscillospiraceae; genus JAKSPM01. The sequence continues at coordinate 7,723 of JAKSPM010000017.1, read as the reverse complement.
TGGATTCGTTGTAGCAGCCATCATAGACAGCTTCAACGCTATCCGGTACAAAGTCACCGTCCGTATCCAGTGCAAAGGCCTGCGTCAGCTCTTTGCCGCCAACCGTGAAGGTCGTGGTATCAAATACCTTGAGCTCGCCGCTGATGATCTTTGCCTTAGCTTCTTCTACCTTTTCTTTCGTGCCGGGCGCAAGCAGTGCATCGTTGTAGGGCGTCAGAACAACTGCGCCGTCAGCAAGACCCTTGCACCAGTCCTGCGGAATGGTTTCGCCCTTTGCGATTGCTTCAATGATTTCTTCGAAGTAGATGCTCCAGTCAATACGGCAGCCGACCAGGCAAGCATCGGGAGCGACTTCGGTCATATCGTTGTTGTAAGAGGTGAAGTAAGCGCCCTTCTTCTGTGCGGTGGTTGCGGGGGTGGAGTTATCTGCGTGCTGGGAGATCAGGACACAGCCTGCGTCGCACAGAGCGTCAGCTGCGGTAGCTTCTGCTGCTGCATCAGACCAGGAGCCGGTGAACTGGACCTTCATGGTCACGCTCGGGCAAACACTGCGTGCGCCCAGATAGTAGGAAGTAAAGCCGGAGATAACTTCTGCGAAGGAATATGCACCGACGTAGCCGATAACGGCTTCATTTGCCTTGATCTTGCCTTCGTCGATCATCTGCTGCAGCTTCATGCCTGCGACAACGCCTGCAAGATAGCGAGCTTCATAGATGGAAGCAAATGCATTGTGAGTGTTGTCGAGCTTATCGTTCCAGGACTGCTGGTTGGTGCAGGAGACGAACTGGACATCGGGATAATCGGGAGCAACCTTCAGCATATAGTCTTCATGACCGAAGGAGTTGTTGATGACCAGCTGGCAGCCAGCCTCGGCCAGCTCGATGTTTGCATCTTCGCAGTCGGAGCTTTCGCCAATGTTCCACTTGACGATCCATTCAACATTGATGCCTTTTGCCTTGAGTGCTTTGGTCGCAGCATCCTTGCCGCGAATGAAGTTGTAGGTGTAGCCCTGATCGTTCTCGTCACCGATGCAGATCAAGCCGACCCGGATGGTATCGCCGGAAGCCTTTTTGTTGCCGGAGCAGCCGACAAACAGCGCACAAGCAAGTGCGAGGCACAGCAATAATGCCAACATTCTTTTCATGAGTATTTCCTCCAAATCCTTAATTTTTTCAGGAAAAAAGCTTTCCTGCTTATACCCGCATTATAGCACTTCATTCTGTCGTTCACAAGATTTTTTATGCGCAATTTCTAAGAAACGGCATGTTGCACAATTTGTTTTTTCGTTTTTTGTATATTATACTTATAAAAATTTTGATATGCTAAAAATTTTTTAGGCAAATATGGAAAAAAGGTAGAAAACACCCTGTAATGAAAAAAAAGGCTTTTATTTTTTGAAAGGTTCTGTTATGATTATAGTATCAGATAAAAAGAAAAGGTACCGTTTCTCTGTATGAACGGAGAAACGGGCGCAACCCCTGCCGTGCAGATTCGAAATCTATTCGACGAAGGAGAATTTACAATGGAAATCAAAAAGTTCAAAAAAGACGAGATCATTTTCAAACAGGATGCTTATCAGGACTTTATGTATGACATTCGCTGGGGCAAGGTAGGCATTTATGAGGGCTACGGCACACCCGAGCAGCGTCTGCTTCGTGAGCTTGGTCCGGAAGATCTATTCGGCGAAATGGGTCTGATTGAAGCCCGTCCCCGTTCCGCAACCGCTGTCAGTTTAGAAAAGGACACGCAGTGTGCACTGATTACGCGCGACGATTTTGAAAGCTATTTCAGCGACAAGCCCGCAAAGGTTTTAGTGATTATGCAGCGCATGAGCGAACGCATCCGCGATCTGAGCAACGAAGTCGCCCGTCTTTCCAAATGAGTATTCTTCAAATTCAACCGCGTTTTTCCGAGCTTGAACATTGGGAAGCCCTTGCCGTACAGCAAGGGCTTTACTTTGAGTTGCTGGAGCTGTCCGCGCCGAATGTAATGGTCAGTGATGACGTGATCGGCACATATTCTAAATCCGGTCTTGTGCGGTCACTGCACGGTGCCTTTGTGGATATCAACCCTGCAAGCGGTGATACGCAGCTGCAGGCGCTGTCCCGTCGGCGCTGCGAGGAAAGCTGTGCGCTTGCCGAACGGCTCGGCGCATCGAACGTGGTCTTTCATTGCAGCTGCTTCCCATTTCTGCGGGGCAGTTATCTTTCGCAGTGGGCAGAGCGCTGTGCGGAGTTTTACCGCAGCTTGGCTGCAAGGTATTCTCTTACGGTTCTCATCGAAAACTGTATGGACGTCGATCCCACCCCTTTGAAAACACTGATGGAGCTTGTCGGCAGTCCGAAGGTAGCTGTCTGTCTGGACGTCGGTCATGCAAACTATTCCAGAGCACCCATCGAGCGCTGGTTTGAGGAATTGCAGGGCAGCATCCGCCATCTGCATTTGAGCGACAATCGAGGCCTGTTTGATGACCATCTGCCGCTCGGCAGCGGAAGCATTGACTTTCGGCACGTCAGCAGCCTATGCGATCAGGCGGGCACCGTGGAGCATGTAACTTTGGAGGTCGGAGACCTTGACGGTGTCCGGCAATCTCTTGCATACCTGCAAAAGAATCACCTTTTCGGGCAGGAGTGATGACAATGCAAAACGCCGATATTATTCAAAATTACATCATGCGCGATATGTCAGAGGGCGTTATAGCCATCGGCTTTGACGGGATCATTAACTACCTCAATCCGGCCGCAGAGGGCATTCTTGACCGCTCTGCCAAAGAGCTTGTCGGTCGTCCCTGTGCCGTCTGCTTCTTCGACATTCCGGAAAACGACGGCTTTACGCAAATGATTCTGGAGGCTATCTATGACCGCAGCTCCACCCATGAGCGCGTCGTGGATTTTTTCACCGGAAAGGTGCAGAAGCAGCTCCATATTAAAACCTCCTTTCTAAAAAATGAGGCAGAGGCCATCGGTATCGTGTGTGTGCTGACTGATGTCAGTGAGCTAGCCGAGCTGCGGGACGCGCTCAAGGCCATGGAGCGTATTCGGTCGATGAATACGCAGCTTGAGCTGCGAAACCGCCTGCTCAGCGAGACCTTCGGCCGCTTCCTTTCCGACGAGATCGTGCGAGAGCTTCTGGAAACCCCGGATGGGCTGATGCTCGGCGGGAAAAAGCGCGAGTTGACAGTCATGATGAGTGACCTGCGCGGTTTTACGGCAATGTCGGAGCGCATGGAGCCGCAGAAGCTCCTTGATATGCTCAACCACTATCTGGGTCAGATGACCGAGGTCATTCAGCGCAATTCCGGCACCATTGTTGAGTTCATCGGCGACGGGATCATGGTGATCTTCGGCGCTCCGGTTGAAAGCAGGCTTCATGCCGAGCAGGCCGTCTGTGCCGCCGTAGAAATGCAGCGCCGGATGGAGGATGTGAATACCTGGAATGTTTCCCGCGGATACCCGTGCCTTCAGATGGGCATCGGCATCCATACGGGGGAGATGATCGTCGGCAACATCGGCTCGGAAAAGCGCACAAAATACGGTGTTGTCGGCAGCGATGTCAATCTTGCCGGACGGATCGAAAGCTATACCGTCGGCGGGCAGATCCTGATTTCTCCGCAGACACGGCAGGCCGTCGGCCCTGCGTTGGATATAAACGATGAGCTCCGTGTTTTCCCGAAGGGGCTGGATCATGCGCTGACTTTGAGCAGCGTTACCGGTATCGGTGCTCCTTATCACCTTTCCTTCGGTCAGACCGATGCCGCACCGCAGACGCTTGCCGTGCCTGTATCGGTTCGATTTTCCCGCATTTCCGAAAAGCATGTGGATAGTGACACGCAAGCGGGATTCCTGACCGCTCTGTCTGAAACCGCCGCTGTCCTTTCCGCCGCAGAGCTGCCGGAGGTGTTTGACAATCTGCGGCTCGACATCGGCGATGGGCTGTTTGCAAAGGTACTGTCGCGCGAGGCAGACGGTTGTCTGCTGCGCTTCACTTCCCTGCCTGCTTCCTTCCGTGAATGGTACGCGGACACGTGCAGCAAATAGCATTTTTTCATTTTCGCCTTGCATGCATCCCGGATGTTTTTTATAAGCTGTTTGTGATGCGACATAGTCTCTCTGTTATCGGGAACACTATATAATATTAATGTAAACGATGAACAAATCGTTTTACCGAACAGCAGCGGAGCATGAAATGCCTGTGTCGCTTTTACTGAATCATGTATTTTTTTGTGTCATTCTGAGGAGAGCGAAGCATCCTTTTTCGGGCATTGTGCAAAAGGTCCTTCGGTAAAAAGCTTCCCCAGAATGACACATTATTTTTTCGCTATGCCGCTTTTTGTATTTTTTCGGCGCGATGGAGCATATTACCGATAAACACACCGTAGCCCGTGGTGGGATCGTCGATCATCACGTGGGTCACGGCACCTATGATCCTGCCGTCCTGCAAAATCGGGCTGCCGGACATTCCCTGCACGATGCCGCCGGTCTGTGCAAGAAGCCTGTCATCCTCCACGCGAAGCAAAAAGTTTTTTGTGTCATTTTCCGTTTCGTTCAGTTCCGTGATACGCACGCGGTAATACTCAGCACGCTCGCCGTCAAGGCTTGATAAGATCTCCGCCTGCCCTGTATGCACCTGCCGCCATGAGGCAACCTCGACTGCCTCATGCTCCGGAATAAAGGTATCCAAGGTGCCGAACACGCCCAGTCCCGTATTGGCTTTCACCGTGCCGAGTCTTAGTGTGCCGAGCATCCCGCGCAGGGCACCGGGCTTGCCGTGGCCGCCCTTTCGGATCTCCGCGACCGTTGCATTATAGACCGCGCCCTCGGTCACATGAAGCCGTTTTTGGCTCAGGTTGTCCGTGACGCCGTGACCGAGCGCACCGAATGAGCCGTCTGCCGGGTCATAATAGGTCACGGTGCCGATACCCTCGATGCTGCTGCGCACATAAATGCCGAGTGCCTGTCCCTGCGTCGTCTTTGCCAGGCAGACCTTGCTGCTGTGTTTTACGCCGCCGCGTTCATAGCACACCGTACACTGCGGCGCGCTTTGTTTTACCGCCTCTGCCACATCGTCCGTGCTGCAGATCGTTTTATCATTGATTTTTAATAAAATATCGCCCGGGCGCAGTCCTGCATCCTTCGCCGCCGTCACGGTTTCAGACAGGGCGGCGATCACGACCTCATCTGTCTCAAGCGAAATGCCGACCGCCGCGCCGACCGGTATCAGGGTCTTCGGCGTCTGCGCCTGCACCGGCACGGAAAACAGCATTGCGGCCGCGAGCACGAGCAATGATTTTTTCATCGTTCTTTGCATTTGATTTTCCTCCTCCCGTTTTAGTATTCGCAGCAAATTCGATCGGGCAGTTAGAAAATCATTGCTCTGTTTCCTTGTGAAAAAAAAGCAAACAGGCGGCGTTCGGGATGATTCCGAACGCCGCCTGAATTATTTGTGTAATATGGAATGATTTGGTTTTTATTTGTGATACTTCGTCCCGGCCTGAATGGTCTCGGCTCGGTAGAGCTGCTCTAAAACCATCACCCGCGCAAGGTGGTGCGGGAAGGTCATCGGGCTCATGGAGAGCTTGAGATCCGCAAGCTGCTTGATCTCAGGTGCCATGCCGAATGAAGAGCCGATCAGGAAGCACGCCGAGGACTTGCCGGAAAGCTTGACCGTTTTTAAGGTGTCTGCAAGCTGTTCCGAGGACAGGAGCCTGCCCTCCGGGGTCAGGACGCAGAAAAACGAACCCTTCGGGATCTTTGCACGGATCAGCTCAGCCTCCTTGGAAAGCCCCGCTGCAATCTGTGCCGGGCTCGGGTCTTCGGGCAAGCGCGTCTCCGGCAGCTCGATCAGGTGAAAGCTGCAAAAGCCCTGCAGCCGCTTGGTATATTCCTCCACGGCGGACAGGTAAAATTTTTCCTTGAGCTTGCCTACGGCGATCAGTGTCAGGTCAAACATTGTGCATCAGTCTTCCTTGACAAGACGAACTGCAATGCGCTCTTCGGGATCGTCGATGCCGTTTTCGGCAAGGGCATTGCTGCAATTCTCCAGCAGGTCAAAGTAGACATCCCAATAGCTTGCGCTGTCACACCATGCACGGACGGTGAAAATATAGGTATCGTCGTCCACAGCCGTCAGTCTTGCAAAGGGAGCAGGCTCGTTCTTCACGCCCTTGGTCTGCTCGGCAGCCTTGAGAAGAACGCCCTTTGCAAGGTTGCTGTCGCAGTCGTTGGTGATTTTGAAATCCAGGTCGATACGGCGGGATTCTTCGCAGCTGAAGTTCGTCACATTGGCGTTCATCAGATCGCCGTTCGGAACGGTGATGCGCTTGTTGTCCACAGTAACAATGATGGTATAGAACACAGTGATCTCACGGACGACGCCTTCTGCACCGGAAGCTGCGATGTAGTCGCCGACACGGAAGGGCTTGAAGATCAGGAGCATGATGCCGCCGGCAAAGTTCGACAGTGCGCCCTGCAAGGACAGGCCGACCGCCAGACCGCAGGAAGCAAGAATTGCCGCCACCGAGGTCATCGGGATGCCGAGGATGCTGATCACGGTGATGATCAAAATGGCATAGAGCAGGATGCTGATGAGGTTTTTCACGAAGCTCTGAACAGTCTTGTCCAGCTTCGTGAATTTATCTGCCTTGCCGAGCATTCTCTTGACAGTACGGATCACGATGCAGCCGACGATCAGGACAAGGAGCGCCAGGACGATTTTTCCGCCGACCTTGGTTGCCAGCGAGCCGAGGCTTTCCACCAGTTTGGATGTGAAATTTTTCATAGGATACCTCCAATAAAACCATATCTGGAATTTCTTCCGCCATTATTATATGACCGGATGCACCGGGTTTCAACTGTTTTCTGCGCAATAAACATCCACCCGCCAAGCGGGTGGTTTTTCACATGCGGGCATAGCCCTATGTTCCTCGCCACGCGTCGAACGCGTAATACGATCTGCCAGCTGCGCGGGGGCGCTCTTTTGAAAGGCTTCTCCTTGAGGAGAAGCTGTCGAGCAGAGCGAGACTGATGAGGTGTTTGAAAGATCTCAAATATCGCAGCTTTTCCACCTCATCCGTCACGGCTTACGCCGTGCCACCTTCCCCTCAAGGGGAAGGCTTCCCTCCTTTGTCATTTTTCAATTTTTTCCTACATTTTTATTCTTGCTCAACTATTTAATTCTTACCGAACCACGCGTCTAACGCGTGGTTTTGGGATACAATAACAGACGCCTGACGAAACCGTCAGGCGTCTCAGACTGTCAATAAACCCCGAAACCGTCAAAATCAAGATATGGAACGGGGCATCATGCTCCGAATACAGTTTGCCGGAAATCATATCATTTATAAAACATCCGTGCCCGGAAAGGCTTGCTTCGCAAGGATTTTGACTTACTGCGCAGCTCTCACTCTACCGTACCTATGTACGCCTACGAGTGAGAGTTGCTTGTCTTTCGGGCTCTATTGACGTCTGCCAGCGTGTCAAAAAATACTTTTTTGACACGCTGAGGCTCGCTTGAACTTCAAGCGAGCCTGTTTTTTTCATTCTTTGGGAAATGGAGTATCACTGGAAAATGATTGTTTATACGCCGTAAGGGCGAGCATCGCTCGCCCGCCTGTGGGATAAGCACAAATGTAGCTGGCGAGCAATGCTCGCCCCTACGATCTCAAAAGAACGCTAAATTATTGTTTAGCGCGCACAAACTTCCGTCCGTGTCATTGCGAGCCGTC
>JAKSPM010000164.1 GCA_024404825.1 Clostridia bacterium | reverse complement strand
TAAACAATAATTTACACACCGGGGGGCATTGTTTTTGATTGACTTTATTTCTAAATAATGCTATATTGCATTCGCTGATTATTCCTTCGGAGGTGCCGCATGGAATGGAGTGCGTTATTTTTTCTGAATAGTGTGCTGTTCGGCGTTGGCCTTGCGATGGATGCCTTTTCCGTCTCGATGGCGAACGGACTCAATGAGCCGCGGATGAAACGGCGGAAAATGCTGCTGATTGCAGGCACCTTTGCCCTCTTCCAGATCGCAATGCCGCTCATCGGCTGGCTGTGCGTGCACACCATTGCTGCGACCTTCTCGGTGTTTGAAAAATGCATCCCCTGGATCGCGCTTGTGCTGCTGCTCTTCCTCGGCGGGAAGATGCTCCTTGAGGGGCTTCGCGGCGGCGAGGAGGAAGCGCCTGCCGTCGGCATCGGCGCTTTGCTCGTGCAGGGCATCGCGACCTCGATCGACGCGCTCTCCGTCGGCTTTACGATCGCCGAATACAACTTTCGGATGGCGTTGATCGAGTCTCTTATCATCGGAGCGGTCACGTTTGTGATCTGTATCGGCGGCGTGCTGATCGGAAAGAAGTTCGGCACAAAGCTCGCCGGAAAAGCCACCATCCTCGGCGGCGTGATCCTGATACTGATCGGGTTGGAGATTTTCTTAAAGGGTATCTTATAATTGCTTCCCGGAGCTGTAAGCAGCTCCGGGATTTCTTTGCTCTGCGCAGGCTTGACAATCAGAAGGCTTGGAATTATGCTTATGATATACGCAAACAAAACATTGCGGCAGGAGGTCTTTTTATGTCAGAAAAAATCACGGTCTTCGGCAGCTTTGTCGTTGACCTTATGGCTCGTGCCCCCCATCTGCCCGTCCCCGGTGAAACCGTAAAGGGCAGCCTGTTCAAGCAGGGCGCAGGCGGCAAGGGCTTCAATCAGGGTGTGGCCGCGCATAAGGCCGGCGGCGATGTGGCGCTTGTCACCAAGCTCGGCCGCGATTCGCTTGCCAATATCGCACTGGATGTCATGGCCGAGTTTTCCATTCCGAAGGATTATCTGTTCTATAATGACGATGTTGCCACCGGCATTGCACTCATCATGGTAGACGAGATCACCAGTCAAAACAAAATCGTGATCGTCCCGGGCGCTTGCAGCACCATCACCAACGAGGATATTGCAAAGGTCGAAGACCGTATCAAGCAATCCGGTTACCTGCTGCTCCAGCTGGAGGTCAATCAGGACGCAAACGAACAGGTCGCAAGGCTTGCCAAAAAGCACGGTGTAAAGGTCATTGTCAACACCGCCCCCTACCAGCACGTTTCCGATGAATTCTTGAACGGCACCTATCTCGTCACGCCAAATGAGGTCGAGGCGGAGGCGCTGACCGGCATTGCCGTCACGGATCTTGAAAGCGCAGACCGCGCAGCCGAGGTACTGCTCCGCAAGGGCGTACAGAATGTTCTTATCACGCTCGGCAGCCGCGGCGTCTATATCCGCACCGAGGAACGCTCCGAGATCATCCCCGCCTACAGAGTCGATGCCGTTGACACGACCGGTGCAGGCGATGCCTTTAACGGCGGACTTATCACGGCGCTTGCCGAAGGAAAAAGCCTCTCTGACGCAGCCCGGTTTGCAAATGCACTGGCTGCCCTCTCCGTTCAGCGCCTCGGCACCACCGCTTCGATGCCGACACGGGAAGAAATCGACGCCTTTATCGCAGAACGCGGTTAATTGAGGAATCACTTCGCTCTTTTCATAGAGATTTCCGCATCTCATCTTCCCCAAAAAGCAACCCGGCACCGTTCTCGGTGTCGGGTTGATCCAAAAAAAGACGCCAAAAGGCGTCCTGCCGCACGAAAAAGCTCAAGCGTCCCACTGCAGGGTCTCCCGCGGACTAACGAACTGTC
>JAKSPM010000163.1 GCA_024404825.1 Clostridia bacterium | reverse complement strand
CGTTTACGGGGGGAGCTGGCGCGACGAAGGAGCGACTGAGGGGGGCTTCGCAGACGACACTGCTTCCCACCTCCCTCAGTCACGGTTTCACCGTGACAGCTCAGCTCTGCACGCCTCCGCTTCGCCCCGGTGCCTCGCCCTGCGGTGGAGCATGAAAAAAGCAGCCGAAAAGGTGTTTTCGGCTGCTTTGATATATTTGGAGAAATTTGCGGCTTATTCCGCAGAGATCAGGTAGTAATAGACCGGCTGGCCGCCCTGAATTGTGGCGATATCTGCTTTCGGGCAGACCTCTTCAAAAATCTTCTGTGCAAGCTGAGCTTCTTCCTCACTCAGATCCTCGCCGTAGAAGATCGTGATACAGCTCCGGCCGGCTTCCTTTGCTTTTTCCGCAAGCCCGCGCAAAAGAACGGAGACGTCTTTGTCAGTGCCGTAGAGGGCGCTTCCGAACAGGGCAAGATAGTCACCTGCATGGATATCGTGGCCGTCAAAGTCGGAATCTCTTGCGGCATAGGTGATCTGCATGGTGTCCACATTCCCCATAGCGTCAAGCATGGCGGCGGTGTTGTCCTCCGGTTCGGCGTCCGGGTCAAAGTTCAGCAGTGCCGTAATGCCTTGCGGGATGGTTTTGGAGGGAATGACGATGACTTTTTTCTCTGTCAGCTCTACAGTCTGCTCGGCTGCCATGATGATGTTTTTGTTGTTGGGGAAGACAAAAACGATCTCGGCAGGCGTCTTTCTGATCGCCGTCAGGATGTCCTGCGTGGAGGGATTCATCGTCTGACCGCCGGAAATGATGCCGTCTGCACCGAGCTCGGTAAACACGCTTGCCAGGCCGTCGCCTGCGCATACGGATACGATGCCGTAACGCTTTTCGGGCGCGGCTTCTTCCGCTGCATCCGTGTTTTCGGCTTCCAGCTCTTCCTCGATTTTTTCCAGATCGTCGGTCGAGATGGCTGTGCGGCCTTCAGCAAGAGCGTCTGCCTGCAGACGCATGTTTTCAATCTTAGCGAGCTCCAGCGTGCCGTACTTCTGTGCCTCGGAGAGCGCATCGCCGGGGATGTTGGTGTGGACATGGACCTTGAATGCTTCGTCGTCCTCACCAATCACAAGGCAGTCGCCGATGTTGTTCAGGTAGGAACGCAGGGGTGAAAGGTCAATATCGGCGTTCTGCTTGCGCACGATGAACACGGTGTCAAAGGCAAAGGTGATCTCGCCGGACTCAAATTCGGAGAAATCGGCCTGTTCTTTAACAGGCATCTTGCTGACCGTAACGGGAACAAATTCCTCGCCGCGCAGGGCACGGAGCATGGCATCCAGAATCGTCAGCCAGCCCTTGCCGCCTGCGTCAACGACGCCTGCTTTTTTCAGAGTGGGATTCTGATTGACCGTTTCGGCAAGCGCTTTTTCCGCAGCCTTGACGGCCTTTTCCAGAACAGCCTCAAAATTCTTGTTCTTCCGGGCAAAATCCGAGGCGCTTGCGGCGGCCAGACGCGAAACCGTGAGGATGGTACCCTCGGCAGGCTTCATAACGGCCTTGTATGCGGCCTCGACGCCGGCGGTCAGTGACTTGGCGAACAGAGCGCCGTCACATTCCTCCGCGCCCTTCATGGTCTTGGACATCCCGCGGAACAGCAGCGACAAAATGACGCCGGAGTTGCCTCTTGCACCGCGCAGCAAGCTGGAGGCCATGGTGTCGGCGACCTTTGAGGCTGTCGGCGAGGGGAGCTTTTGCAGCTCAGGCACAGCAGCATTGAAGGTCATGCTCATGTTGGTGCCGGTGTCACCGTCGGGGACGGGGAAGACGTTGAGCTCGTTGATGTGCTCTTTATTCAGCTCGATGGCAGAGCCGGCGGCAAGCAGCAGCCGACGCAGCTCCGAGCCGTTAATTGCGTGAATCAATGAAATGCACCTCCTGCTTCGATCAGTCGAGCAGCATAGAGTCAACCATCACATTGACAAGCTTCACGGTGGTGCCGGTCATGGTCTGCACGATATAGCGCACCTGTTCGATAATGGAGCTGCCAATGGCGGAAAGGTTGATGCCGTGATCGACCATAATATGCAGGTCGATGGAAATGGTATTATCTTCGTTAACTGTGACATGAACGCCCTTGCCCATGTTCTCCCTGCGGAGCAAATGTACAAGACCGTCCTTCATGGAGCGGGCAGCCATGCCCTTGACGCCGAAGCAGTTGGTGGCAGCCATGCCGGCGATGGTAGTATAGACCGGCTTGGAGATGGTGATCGTGCCGCTGCCGGTGTTCACACGTGTCATAAGAAAAACCTCCTTGAAGTTGGGTAAGTCCATATACAAAGTCATTATACTCCAAATGAGCGCAAAGTACAAGTATTATTTCCCAAGGGCCAAAAGCCCC
>JAKSPM010000162.1 GCA_024404825.1 Clostridia bacterium | reverse complement strand
AACGAACGGAGGCCTCCCTTGTGGATCGCGCCCTACGGCTCAAAGGAACGCTGAATTCCTGCTTATTGCGCCAAGATGGCGGTGTGTTCTGCAGCTGGGGGATCGCGGAGCAAATTCATCAGCGTTTTCTTGACAGGACTTTCCGAAAATACTATAATATAGCTACACGAAAGGATGTGTATTTATGAGAATTGTCATCACCTCAGACAGCACCTGCGACCTGTCCGATGCGCTGATCGAGCAGTACAAAATCAAAATCATTCCTCTTTACGTTGTGATGGAGGGCAAGAGCCTTCTTGACACCGTAAACGTCACCCCGAAGGATATCTTCGATTATACCGACCGCACCGGCAAGCTCTGCGGCACTGCGGCACGCAGTATCGGCGACTACGCAGATTATTTCGCGCCGTTGAGCCGTGAATATGACGCCGTTGTGCATATCTCCATCAGTTCCGGCTTCTCCTCCTGCTTCCAGAACGCAACGCTGGCGGCAGAGGACTTTGATAATGTCTACGTGGTCAATTCCAAAAACCTCTCCACCGGCCACGGTCATGTGGTGCTGGAAGCGGCAAGACTTGCCGAAAACTGCACCGATGTGGAGAAAATGGTTGAAGAATTAAACGAATTTACCGGCAGAGTGGAAGCCAGCTTCGTTCTTGACCGTTTGGATTACATGGTCAAGGGCGGCCGCTGCTCCATGGTCGCGGCGCTCGGCGCAAACCTTCTGAAGCTCAAGCCCGGCATCGAAGTCGTTGACGGCAAAATGCAGGTTGCCAAAAAATACCGCGGCTCCTACATCAAGTGCCTGGAGGCATATGTCAAGGACAAGCTGGATGGCCGCGACGATATTATCTACGACAAATGCTTCCTGACCTACACCACGGCAGACCCGGAAGAGGTCGAGGCCGTGCGTGCGGCAATGGCAAAATATGCAAACTTTGAAACCATCTATGAGACCACCGCAGGCTGTACGGTTGGCTGCCACTGCGGCCCCAAGACCCTCGGTATTCTGTTCATCCGCAAAAGGTAACAAGGGAGGCTCTCCTATGTCACGGACGATGACCTTTTCCGCGCTGCCGAAGACGGCCGATGAGCTGCAGGCAATGCCGGAATCCGCACTGACCTCTCCGTTTCAGACGGCGTGTCTGACGGTTTTGGCACTTCTTCGCTACGAACAAAGCCCGCAGGATTGCCTTGATATGCTCAACATCCTCAAAGGGATACAGCCGATGAGCGCTTATGAGACCGAATTTCTGCGCGACAGGCTCGGCGGCAGGGGCTATATTCCGCGCTCGTTTCTTGCAGGCACGAGCCCGAAAAACAACTATCAGCCGTCCGTACCCTATTGCCTGACGCTGGAGGAAACTCCGTATTCCTATGCACAGGAGGGCTATGTTTCTTTGTACGTGCGCTCCTCCGGTGCGGACTTCCCGCGGCAGATCAAGCTTCGCACGAAGGGCAAACAGTGGTTTTTGTGGGAGCAGTTTTTACTGACGGATATTCGCCTGCCCGTGCAGGAGGATTCGAGGTCATAAACGAACAGGAGAAGCTATGAAGCCTATTACATTGATCACCGGCGGCAGCTCCGGCTTGGGGCTGGAGCTGGCAAAGCTCTATGCAAAAGACGGAGATATTTGCCTTGCCGCAAGAGATGCCGTACGGCTGCACCGGGCAGCGGGACTTGTCAAAGCAGGCAGCGCGGTTGCCTCGGTTGCCGCCGACTGCGCAAAGGAAGAGGACGTCAAGCGCCTGTTTGACTTCATCCACGGCAGCGGCTTCTATGTTGCGCGGCTCATCAACTGCGCAGGCATCGGTCGCTTCGGCAAGCCGACGCAAAACGGCGAGACCATGATCCGTACCGTTTTGGACAGCAACCTTGTCAGCACCATGTTAGCGACGACCTACGCCCTGCGCGACATGGAGCAGGGCAGCAAGGGTGAGATCATCACGATTCTCTCCACGGCGGCACAGCAGGGGAAGGGTGACGAGTCGGTTTATTGCGCGGCCAAGTGGGGCGCCCGCGGTTACTGCGAGGCGTTGAGAGCTGCCTATCGCGGCACCGACATCCGAATTCTGACCGTTTCTCCCGGCGGCATCAATACGCCGTTCTGGAACGATGCGTGCGGCAAACAGGTGGATGTCAGTGCATTTATGGACCCTGCCGAGCTGGCAAAGACCATTTATGATGCCGCAACGGCGAAAAATTCGCTTATTTGCCGGGATCTTATCGTGGACAAACGCTGAAATCCCGAAAAATCCCTTGACATTGTGCATAGTGCATGATAAAATCGTTAGGCTGATTCAATGTCAGCCCCATTGCGGGTGTAGTATAACGGCTAGTACAACAGCCTTCCAAGCTGTGGGCGTGGGTTCGATTCCCATCACTCGCTCCA
>JAKSPM010000161.1 GCA_024404825.1 Clostridia bacterium | reverse complement strand
CACGATGAGCTGATCGTGGAATGCCCTGCGTGGGAAGCAGAACTTGTCATGGGAATCGTCACAGAGCAGATGGAACAGGTCTGCAAGCTCAATGTGCCGCTGATCGCGGAGGCAAAGGCGGGGAGTAGCTGGTATGAAACAAAGTAACATTCAGCCCATGCAGCCGTGCCATGTTCCGCAGGTCGCGGCGATGGAAAACGCCTGCTTCTCCGACCCGTGGCCGGAGGCAGTACTTGCATCGGAATTAGAGAATCCTCTGAGCCTTTGGCTTGTGGCGACAGAGGGCGAAACCGTCCTCGGCTATGTCGGCGCGCAGAGTGTGATTGACGAAGCAGATATGATGAATCTTGCCGTCAAAGAAGCTGCGCGGCGGCAGGGCATTGCCGAACAGCTTGTAACGGCGCTTTGTACCCACCTTGCCGCAAACGGCATCAAGCATCTGCTTTTGGAGGTGCGCGTGTCAAATAGCCCGGCGCTTTTCCTGTATGAAAAGCTCGGTTTTACGCCCATCGGCAGGAGACCAAACTACTATTTCCATCCCAAGGAAGACGCCTTGATTTTAAGAAAAGAGTTGTAATATGAGAATTTTATCCGTTGAATCCTCCTGCGATGAAACTGCCGTTGCGGTGGTAGAAGATGGCAGAAAAGTCTTATCCGATGCCATCTCGTCACAGGTAGAGCTGCATAAAATCTATGGCGGTGTTGTGCCGGAAATCGCGTCGAGAAAGCACATCGAGGCAATTTATGCCCTGGCGGACGAAGCACTCCAAAAGGCAAACATCACGAGGAAGGATATTGACGCGGTCGCCGTGACCTATGCCCCGGGTCTTATCGGTGCGGTGCTGGTCGGGGTGAACTTTGCCAAGGCAGCAGCATACAGTCTCGGTGTGCCCCTGATACCCGTCCACCATATTCGCGGCCATATCGCGGCCAATTACCTGGCTTATCCCGAATTAGAACCGCCGTTTTTGTGTCTGGTCGTCTCCGGAGGCCATACCCTGATCGTCGATGTCAAGGACTACACAAACATGGAAATTCTCGGCGGCACGCGGGATGATGCGGCAGGCGAGAGCTTTGACAAGGTTGCCCGCGTGCTCGGGATGCCTTATCCCGGCGGCGCGGCGCTTGATAAAATGGCACAGGCCGGTGACGAAACCAAATATGATCTCCCGATTCCGAAGGCAGGGGAAAATCCTTTGGACTTTTCGTTTTCGGGTCTCAAAACGGCGGCGCTCAACCTCATCCATCATGCCGAGCAGGTCGGAGAGGAATTGGATGTGCCGAGCCTGTGCGCTTCGTTTTCCGCAGCCGTCAGCAAGATGTTAGTTCCACGTACGATGCAGGCACTATCTATGACCGGCTACAAAAAGCTCGCAGTCGCGGGTGGTGTTGCGGCAAATTCGCGGATTCGTGCAGACTTCCTTGCCGAGACGCAAAAGGTCGGAGCACAGCTGTTTGTCCCGCCGCTATCGTTATGCGGCGATAACGGCGCGATGATCGGCGCGCAGGGCTATTATGAATTCCTTGCAGGCAATACTGCCGGACAGGAGCTGAATGCCTACGCGACCAAATCCTTAGAGGGCGAAAGACTGTAAAAGAATAAAAAAGTCATTCTGAATGATCAGGGTTCAGAATGACTTTTTGTTTTTCGTATAGCGGCGGTAGAGAAGAAGCCCGGCAAGACTTATCAGGGCAGTTGCACCGAAAATCAGGGCGGATGCCCAGTAGTTTTGTTCGCCCAAATGCGCCCCGCCGAGGGTAGATGTTGCGACCGAGGGGATCCTTGCGATGCTGACGATCAAGAGCCACCGCCAAAAGGAAATTTTGGTCAGCCCCGCACCGTAGGACAAAAGATCCTTCGGCGTGCCGGGGATGAATAAAAGCAGGAAGGTCACAATGCTGACTTTTTCATCATCCTGCAAAAATCTGACGGAATCCAGCTGCTCCTGCGTGAAAAACAGAAGCGCGAATCGGACACCGACCAGTTTCATCAAAAGATAAATGACGGCACTGCCGAGCACGATCGCGATCATGCACAGAAGCGTGCCTTCGAGGAAACCAAAGGCATAGCCCGCGCCGACTTCAAAGGGTTCGCCGGGAATCAGGGCAACAACGACCTGCAGAGCATTTGCACCGACGAATGCAAGTCTACCCCAGATGCCATGGGAATCGACCCATGTGCGGAACTGCCCAGGTCTATCTAAAAAGCGAATGAGCGGCCTGCCGACAAAATAGGAGACCGCACCCATGAACAGCAGCACACCGAGCAATATGAAAATGCCGACAATTCGTCTTGGTTTTTGACCTTGCTGTTCCATGCGATCACCTCCTTTCCCTATTATAAAGGAAAATCGACCGAAAAACAAGCAAAGAGGAAACCGAGGGAGAAACGGAAATTTATATGCGGTAGGGGCGCTACCCTCGTGTGCGCCCGCTCGTGCAGTTAACAGGTGCATATATTGCGGTGCTATCCCGGATGCTGCGCAGCTGCGGGTGCGGAGATAAACAGAAATTTAGCGTTCTTTTGAGCCGTAGGGCGCGATCCACAAGGGAGG
>JAKSPM010000160.1 GCA_024404825.1 Clostridia bacterium | reverse complement strand
TTGGGTCATATATCCCACATCCGGGAGCATGGTATCATCCAATGAATAGACGATGCCGCAATCCTGATCGTGAGAGGAACGCCAATACTCAAAGCTGATCGTGTGGTCTTCTCTGTCATATGCAATCTCAATACAATAGCTTTCCTCAAGGAGCCTTTTTATGACCGGACGAATTTCCTCGGGGATCGGAATATGCTCAAATTTAATGAGTGCCGTAGATTCTTTTCTGTCGAAAACGATGTACGGATAATCGCTTTTCTCCAGCCAGCCCACAAGGAATTGCAGATCTTCCAAATCCTGCTGCAAATGTTCCTCTGCAACGTCCTTGCCGGGCATGTTTTTGGCCCTACACCCGAACAGGGAGCCTGCGATCAGAAGAATACACAAGACGGCGATCAGCCTTTGTGCTTGCTTCATAGGTCGGTACCTCCCTTGCTGTCCTAATGCAAGGGTAGCACATCTCTTATTGAAAGTCAATAAAAAATTCTCAATAATCAACAAAAGTCTGTCAAAGGAGAATACTCCTTTGACAGGCCATTTTCATATACGCAGAAGCCGCTTCCGGCACCTGCCGCAGGGGCGCAGCTGTGTCTGCGCCCGCTACGCTTGTAAAAGAATGTTTTCGTGCGCACACATAGGTGCGCCCCTACCGCAGAGGAGAATGACACAGGGAAAAGTGATTTATCCGAGCGCTTCAAGCCTGTGAACATGGATCGTTGCATCCTCGAAGTGATCGTCTCTCGTACTGCGGGACGCCGGGGCGCGAACCTCCAACAGATACACCGCTTCCGCGTCCTCCCGTACCCGGGTTACCATGCCAGGAAGCAAATGCCGGGAAACAACACGCCCTGCCGGGTCGAACACGGAAAGATGTGGTTGCTTCTCGTTTATGCCGAGGATCCTTCCGTCCTTCAACACGGAAAGCACAAGTGCAGGTACCTCCAAGGCAATTTCTTCTGTGCTGCCTGTCATGAGGTCATAGAGGCGTACCTTTCGCTCTGGATATGCCTGATACCACAGACGGCTTCCAACAATGTTCTCTTTTTTGATGTACTGCGTGGATTTACAGCCGGGGAAGCGTGCGTTCTCATTAAGCGCGCCGTCTAATATCACAAGCTCGTTTTCCTTGGAAATATAAACATAGCCTTGCAGAGCTCCCGCGAAAACCAGTGCCCTCAAGCCGTCTCCTGCCGGAACCGTACGCGAAAGCAGGAGCTTTCCTGTTTCCGCGTTGAGCTGATAAATCTCAGAGCAATTATAGGCACAGAGGGTCAGCACGCCATCCTTGGAGGCGGAAATGAAACGTATTGAATCTTTCCCTAAAAAGCGCCAACGGATGCGCCCGTCCTTTGTAATGCAGCAGACAAACTCTTCTCCGTAAATACAGTGCCGACCTGTCGGCAGGTTCACTTCCTGCACAAGCTCGGAAAGCAGGCAGACAAACGCTTTTTGCTCTGTGTACCATAAAACCTGCCGAAGCTGCTTATTCGGGAGCGAAAGCTCAGTCACTTTTTCCCCGTCACAGCAAAACACATGCCCGTCATGTGACCGACACACGGAGAGTTCCGGATGATTCGGCACCGAAAAATCTGCCGCGCCGAACGAGGTAAGAAGCCACATGTCACTGCATGCACGCAACAGACAGAGCTGGCTTTGCCAATCCTGCGGGAATGCTTCAACCTCAGTCAGACTGTATTGATTTTTCCGCTTCCGCAGTGCCGCCTGCCGCTGCTTCAGCGTGCAAAGGAGGCTGTCACACCGCTTGACGGTTTTCGGTGCAGCATCTAAGTCATCCAAAAGCGCAGTGCCGAGCGTTTCCTCCAATAATTGCACCTGTTCCGCAAGGTCGGCGCAATCGGCGGCATGACGGAACGCCTTTGCAGGCAGATCGTCCCCCAGGATTGCACAAAGCGGCGGGGCGAGCTTCGCCCACGAGCCGAAGCTATCGCAAGTGGCGGCCTGTTTGCCGTTTTGGAAGAGTCTGCATAGAAAACTATCGTCATCAAAGTAAGAAAACACAAGGGCAACGCTGCCGGGGATCGCCTTTGTCAGCTTTCGCGAAAGACCTTCCATTCGCTGAAAGTCAGCTGACTTCCCGAGTACATCCAGCCACGGGGCGTTATGCTCCCGCAGCAGCTCGTCCGGGGAAAGCAGCGGAAGAACATCCTGCTTCTTGGCACCGAGAATATGAACATTGATCGTTGAGAATCCCATAGAGCCACCTCTTTCCGAATCATTCTTCGTTTATCTTACCATAGCGTAAAAGCTTTTGCAAATGGTTATGAAAAAAGCCTGTCAAAATGACAGGCTTTTTCAATAGATTCAGAAGCCGCTTCCGCCGTCAACTGCGGGAGCAAAGATGGAAGCGGCCTGTTCGTCGGTCAGGTCGATCGAGAAGATCTCTTTGTAATAGTCCTTCGTTTCCTGCAGAATGTCCACATCGGAGAACAGCTCCGGGTAGACCGTCTGTGCCAGCCAAAGCAGGGTGACGGGCGTATCTGCGCCGAGGGTATAGCTGCGGTAGATCCCGAGCGGCATTTTATACACGCGACCGGATTCAATCGCGTCAATGCCGTCCCAGACATAGTTTCCGACGGTGTTGTTGTAAAGATCGTCGGGCGTTGCGGTGTTGAAGTTCGTCATCAGAATGACCGAGGGATTCCA
>JAKSPM010000016.1 GCA_024404825.1 Clostridia bacterium | reverse complement strand
TTTCCGTATTCATTGATACTTGTATATTTATAGATCCTATGTTATAATGTTATTGGTGGCGCTTTATCCTAGTCGTTACCGTCGATTCCGAAGAAGGGCCTAAAAATCCTTTGAAGGGCATATCGGTGAAGTCTCTGGTGCCTGCTTGTTACGCCCAGTTTCGGGTGGGTGCTGGAGGTTAAGGTTTCCGGGCGCATTTCAATGGCATGAAACTCCCGACCCGGTTACCGTGGAGACCGGAACTTGTGCGACGCAGCAAACGGATTTATCTGTCCTGTGCGTACGACTCCGGAGATGAACCTGCATTCCGGTGCACAGAATCGTGTGCTGGGTGCAGTGTAGCCTGCCTTGCGTGAATACGCGGGGACAGGGAAGCCATGCGTGACTGCCTATGGCCATAGGTAAGTGCGATATTCCCTTGAAACCGTATTTGCAAAAGAGGATAAGAATCGAATGGAAGCGTTGTGGAAATCACCTAGGCAGTCCGTAAGGAGCAGGTTTGGGATTGCAGTGCGGACTAAGTGGCAATCGGGTACGGCAGTGCGGCGACCCTGCCGTGCCGGTCTTAAAAGGAAACTGCCTTTTGGTAACGGAAGGTGACCGACAGGGAAATCCGACCCGACCTATGCCGCAAGATTTACCTTTCCTGCTGCCACCATTTTTTATTGGAGGGCTTGCATTGCAAACCAAAAATACAAAATCGAAAACGCACTCTGAGGGGTTCGGGAAACGTGTCCGCTGGATCCTGACCATCTTTTTCCTGACGGTCGCGATCTCTGCACTGTTTTCGTTTTTGGCCTCCACCATCATGGAGGATACCAAAACGCTCGTTGCCTTTATTGTGCTTCTCATTATCATCCTGATCGGCATTGTGTTTGACATGGTCGGCGTTGCCGTTACGGCGGCTGATACAAAACCGTTTCATTCGATGGCGGCCAAAAAGAAGGCCGGTGCAAAGGATGCCCTCTTTTTGCTGCGAAACGCAGATAAGGTTGCATCCGTATGTAATGACGTGATCGGGGATATCTGCGGTGTTATTTCCGGCTCTGCCTCAGCGGCAATCGCTGTCAGTGCATTTACCGGGAACAACCAAACACTTCCGACCCTTTTGATGTCTGCCCTTGTTGCAGGTCTGACCGTTGGCGGGAAGGCTTGCGGAAAGGCCTTTGCCATCCGGAAATCAACCAACATTGTGCAATCTGCAGCCATTTTGATCTATTACCTGAAATTCGGGTTTTTGAAAAAGAAAAAGAAACGTTAGGTCGTGTCGCTGTGTTACTCGAAAACATAAAAAGCAGAGAAGATCTTTTGAATATCAAGCCCGAGCAGGAGAGTGCCCTGTGTGAGGAGATTCGTCAGTTTTTGGTGAAGAATGTTTCACAAACAGGCGGGCATCTTTCCTCAAACCTCGGCATAGTGGAGCTTTCCGTGGCAATCGAAAAGGTATTTGATACCTCGGTAGACCGCCTTGTGTTCGATGTCGGCCATCAGTCCTATGTACATAAGCTCCTGACCGGGCGAATGGACGATTTTTCCACCTTACGCCAGTTCGGCGGGATTGCAGGCTTCCCGAAGCCTTCGGAGAGCCCTTGCGATGCCTTTATTGCCGGACACGCTTCCAGTGCTGTCTCCACGGCGCTCGGCATGGCACGTGCAAAAAATCTGACCAAAGGGAACTATCGTGTAATCGCCCTGCTCGGTGACGGTGCAATGACAGGCGGCCTTGCCTATGAAGGCCTCAATGACGCAGGCGGCTGTGATGAGCCTTTGATCGTCATCCTTAATGACAACGGGATGTCCATCACACCCAATGTCGGCGGCATTGCCTCCCATCTGACGACCATCCGTGTGCGCCCGGGCTACTATAAGCTCAAAAAGCACTGGCGCAGCTTCACCCGCGCGATCCCGCTCGGGAAATATCTTTACAATATTGTCCACCGCTTCAAGGAATGGCTCAAGCATAAGATGCTCGGCATGAACTGGTTCGAAGAGATGGGCTTTCTATACATGGGACCTGTTGACGGCCATGATATCACCCGTCTGATTTATCTGTTAAAGCGTGCCAAGGAAGCAGGAAGACCCGTTCTTCTCCACGTCTTGACAAAAAAGGGAAAGGGCTACGAGCCTGCGGAAAACAATCCGGATGTCTTCCACGGAATCGGGAAGTTTGACCCGGAAACAGGGAAGACGCAACCCTGCTCCAAGCCCGGCTATTCTGCCGTGTTTGGGCAGACACTCTGTGAGCTTGCCGAAAAAGACAATAGGGTTTGTGCGATCACGGCCGCGATGCGCAAGGGTACAGGGCTGGATGGTTTTTCCGAAAAGTTCCCGTCTCGCTTCTTTGATGTCGGCATTGCGGAAGGTCATGCGGTCTCCATGGCGGGCGGCATGGCAAAACAGGGGCTTGTTCCTGTCGTTGCCATCTATTCCACTTTCTTGCAGCGAGCCTTTGATATGATCGTGCAGGACGTTTCCATGCTGAATCTGCACGTTGTCTTTGCCATTGACCGCGCAGGTCTTGTCGGCGAGGACGGAGAGACGCACCACGGTGTCATGGACATCGGCTATCTGTCGCAGATCCCGAATCTGACGATTCTGTCTCCGTCGAGTACGGCAGAGCTTAAGCAGATGCTCCGCCGGGCGATTTATGATTATTCCGGCCCGGTGGCTGTCCGCTATCCGCGCGGCTGCGACGGCGAATTTGACGGCGTTTGTGAAGATTCGCTATTTTGCTCCGGCTCAGATATCACGCTTGTTACTTACGGCTCTATGCTGAATAATGTCATTCAGGCTCAGCGCGAGCTTTCACGGCAGGGGATCCATGCCGAAATCCTCAAGCTTGCTTCGGTCAAACCCTATGATTATAATGCAGTACGTGCATCCGCTGAGAAAACGGGCAAAATATTGATTGTAGAAGAAACACTCGAATGTGGTGCACTTGCCGGCAGGCTGATCCCGCAGCTGCTTAGTGACTGCCCGAACGTCAAATACAGAATGATGAATCTCGGTGATCGGTTTATTCCGCACGGAAGCGTTGAAAAGCTGTATGAATTCTGCGGGCTTGACCCCAAATCGATCGAACAAAGCGTGAAGGAGCTAATTTCCGAATGAAAGAGCGTATCGATGTTCTCCTTGTCAACAAAAACCTTGCCGAATCCCGTGCCAAAGCACAGGCGGTCATTATGGCGGGAGAAGTCTTTGTAAATCAGCAGAAGATCGACAAACCCGGCACAATGGTATCAGTGGACGCCGAGATCGAAGTGCGCGGGAATTCCTGCCCCTATGTCTCCCGCGGCGGGCTGAAGCTGGAAAAGGCGCTGCGTGATTTCGGCGTTGACCCGACCGGCTACGTCTGCTCAGATTCCGGCGCATCGACCGGCGGCTTTACCGACTGTCTGCTTCAAAAGGGCGCAAAAAAGGTCTTTGCGATTGACGTCGGCTACGGACAGCTCGCGTGGAAGATCCGTGAGGATCCGCGCGTTGTCTGCATGGAACGGACAAACATCCGTTATGTGACGCCGGACGACCTCGGAGAGCCGTTGGACCTCTCAGTCGTCGATGTTTCCTTTATCTCCCTGAAAATCGTTCTGCCGGCCATCAAGGCGCTCCTGAAACCGGATGGACAGGTGCTTTGCTTAATCAAACCGCAGTTTGAAGCCGGAAAGGAAAAGGTTGGGAAAAAGGGCGTTGTCCGTGACCCGCAGGTACATAAGGAAGTGCTTGAAGCCTTTGTTGCTTTGGCTGCTTCTCTTTCGTTTACGATCCGAAATCTGACGTTTTCTCCTGTCAAGGGCCCGGAGGGAAATATCGAATTTCTTGCCCATCTGAGTCTTGTTCCCGGGGAAAGCTATACGCCGGATATTGCACAGCTTGTTTTTGAAGCACACGAAACGCTGAAAGGTTAATAGCATGAAGAAAGTTGTCATGACCCCGAATCCCTACCGGGATAAAAACTTCAAATATGTTAACACCGCAGAGCGGATTTTGAAAGAAGCAGGGATTGATTGCAAGATCTGCCTAGCTTTCGATGTCGATAAAAATTTTGACCTGCCTGAGGATATGGTCTTCCATGACCTGGATAAAGAATTACAGGACGCGGAGCTCCTGATCTGCTTTGGCGGTGACGGTACGCTGCTCCATGCTTCCAAGGCAGCTACAAAGCGAAACCTCCCTGTGCTCGGAGTCAATGTCGGCACGATGGGTTTCATGTCAGAGCTGGAGGGCACGGAGCTTGAGCTCCTGAAAAAACTTAAGGATGATGATTTCATCGTTGAGGATCGGATGATGCTCCATGTTCAGGTCGTCCATGAGGGCGAGATCATATATGACGATATTGCGCTCAATGACGCAGCCATCACCAAGGGAACGATCGCCCGCGTGATCTCCGTTGCTGTTTTGTGTGATGATGTTGAGGCGATGAACTTCGGCGGTGACGGCGTGATCGTCTGTACGCCGACCGGCTCTACGGCCTATTCGCTTTCCGCGGGCGGACCCATTGTTGAGCCTGTTTCGCAGAATATCGTTATCACGCCCATCTGCGCGCATGATATGATGACGAAGCCGCTTGTTGCTTCGCCCAACCGAAAGATCCAGGTACGGATCGGCCGCATGGGAAGGAAAAATGCCTTTTTATCCGTGGACGGCGGCAGAGCTGTTCGCTTAAGCCCCGGCGATTTAGTGACCGTCTGCAAGGCGGAGCAGATCACAAAGCTTCTTCGCCTGAAAAACCGCAGCTTCTTTGAAATTGTCGCAAACAAACTGAGATAAGGAGATTTGTGATGAAATCCAAAAGACAGACGAAAATTCTTGAGATCATCTCTGAAAAGGATATTGAAACCCAGGAGCAGCTTCTTGAATCTCTGAAAGAAGCAGGCATGGACTGCACACAGGCAACGATCTCCCGTGATATTAAAGAGCTTCGTATTGTCAAAGAGCTGACCGTTATGGGAAATTATCGTTATGCCGCGCCTGCACAGGAGGCAGCAACGACCTTTTCCGAGAGACTGAACACGATTTTCAAGCAATGCGTGACAAGCTATGATCACGCACAGAATATCGTTGTCATTAAAACCCTGCCGGGTCTTGCCGCCGGTGCCTGCTCTGCGATCGATGCAATGCAGATGTCGGTGGTCGTCGGCTCCCTTGCAGGCGATGATACTGCAGTTATTATCATGCGGGATATCAACGCGGCTGTCGGTTTTTGTGCCGAAATCAAAAAGCTGTTAAACTGAGTGCGGGAGTTTTTCTATGCTGTCTTCACTTCATATTGAAAACATAGCAGTTATTGAACGCGCGGATATCAGCTTTGACCGCGGCTTCAATGTTCTGACGGGTGAGACCGGTGCCGGCAAATCCATTGTGATCGACGCTATTTCCGCAATTCTCGGCGAGCGCACCTATCGCGATGTGATCCGTACCGGCAGCGATAAGGCCTTTGTCAGCGCTGTGTTTGAGAATATTCCCGCGCTTTCCTGGTTTGAAGAAAACCATGTTCCGTATGAGGAGGAACTGCTGATTTCCCGAGAAATAACCGTTGACGGAAAGAATACCTGCCGCGTCAATTCACAGCCGGTTTCCGTATCGGTGCTGCGTCAGCTCGGAATTTTGCTTATCAATATTCACGGTCAGCATGACAGCCAGCAGCTATTTGATGAACAGACCCACATCCGCTTCCTCGACGCCTTTGCCTCGGATTCCGATGCACTTTTCGATTATCAGGCAGTTTATCGCGAGGTACTGCGTGTGCGTGAGGAAATCGAGCGTCTTTCCATGGACGAGAGCGAGAAGCAGCGCAGGATGGAAATGCTGCGCTATCAGATTGCCGAGTTGGAGCGTGCCGAGCTTACGGCAGGGGAAGATGAGGCTCTTGAATCAAAACGTAAGCTTCTGCAAAACTCCGAAAAGCTGATGAACGGTCTGGTGGATGCCTATACAGCCCTTTACGGCGACGAGGACTCCCACGGTGCAACTGCAATGGCGGAGGACGCTCAGTATGCTCTCAGCCGTATTGCAAAATATGACGAGCGACTGGAAAGCCTGTATGCGCTTGTGAAAGACCTTTCGTTCCGAATTTCCGACTGCGCGGAGCAGCTGCGCGATTTCAAGGATGAATTTGCCTACTCGGAAGAGGATCTGGAATCAATCGAATCGAGACTTGATACACTTCATAAGCTGAAACGCAAATACGGTGCGACCTGTGCTGATATGCTGGGATTTTTGGAAAATGCCAAACAGGAACTCAGCCAGATCGAATTTGCAGATGAGCATAAGCAGGAGCTTGAGGCAGAGCTTGCGAAGGCGGAAAAGGTTGCTTATGAAAAAGCAAAGCAGCTCCATAAGCTTCGTCTGGATGCTGCAAAAGAGCTTGAACAGCGCATCCTGACAGAGCTGGAACAGCTGGATATGCCCAAAGTGCAGTTCTGCGTTCAGTTTACCGAATGTGCGCTTTGCACACAGGGCATTGATGAAGTGCGTTTTTTGATGTCTGCCAATATCGGCGAAGCACTCAAGCCAATGAGTAAGGTTGCCTCCGGCGGTGAGCTTGCAAGGATCATGCTTGCCATGAAGAATGTTCTTGCCGAGCAGGATGCCGTCGCGACCCTCATTTTTGACGAGGTCGATGCAGGCGTCTCGGGAAGAGCTGCACAAAAGGTTGCTGAAAAGCTGCATTCGCTTGCCGAAACGAAGCAGGTGCTCTGTGTGACCCATTTGCCGCAGATCGCCGCCATGGCCGATTGCCATATGCTGATCTCCAAGGCCACCCATGACGGAAGAACGTTCACCTCTGTCACCACGCTTGATTTTGAGGGCAGGACGAATGAGATCGCAAGGATCATCGGCGGTGTAAATATTACGGATACCACACGCCAAAGCGCAGCGGAAATGCTGAAACATTAAAAAATCTGTTGACAAGTGACCGTGCGGACACTATACTGAGAGTGTCCACACGGTCACTTTTTCGCTGGAGGAGTTTATGGAAAACAACACAAAAATGAAAATACTGGATGAAGCCTTGGCTTTCTTTGCGGAAAACGGCTATAAGGGTACGAATCTTCGGGATCTTGCCGCCTCGCTCAATATAACCAAATCCGCGCTTTACAGGCACTTTGACAGTAAGGAAGCGATCTGGAATGCTGTTCTGGATCGGATGGAGGCATACTATATCGAGCATTTCGGCTCATCTGAGAAGCTGCCGATGGTTCCGCGATCCTGCAATGAGCTGATTGAAATGTCAATGCATATGCTGGATTTTACCATGCACGATCAAAAGGTTATTCTTTCAAGGAAACTCTTGATTACCGAGCAGTTCCGTGATGAAAGAGCACGGAAGCTGGCCGCGCTTCATTTCCTGACGGGGACGAAGGAAATGTATACTAAGCTTTTTGCGCAAATGATGGAAAACGGACTTCTGAAAAAAACCGATCCTGAGCTTCTTGCGTTTGCCTATACTTCACCGATCACCGTGCTTGTTCAGCAATGTGACCGTGAGCCGGAAAAAGAGCCTATGATCCGGCGTCAGATCGAAGCATTTTTTCACCATTTTGTTTCTGTCTATGGGAAGGAATGAAAACTATGATAAAAGAACGGATCCCTTTATTTCTCTACATTCTGTCAGCAGGGTTTGCTGTCGGGTTTCTCATCCGGTTAATCGCGGATTATCTGTGCGATTACGAATACGGCTCTGCACCGTTTTATGTCTATGTGCTGGTACGGTTTGTTGAGTTCATCATCCCGGCGATCGTTTCGTTCATTGCGGCGAGAATCGTATATAAGAAACAAAACCATCGTGAGGATTGAGTAATCATCTAATAATATCTATTGGAAAGAGGAATCGAGCCTCTGTATTAAAAATTTTAGAAAAGTATTTGTAATATCAGAAGAGGTAAAAATGAAAAATCAAATTACAATTCGTTTAGAAGAACCGGAAGATTACCGGGAAACGGAAAACCTTGTTCGCGAGTCGTTCTGGAATGTTTACAAACCCGGCTGCAGCGAGCATTATGTGCTCCATGTGCTTCGTGACGACCCGGATTTCGTCAAAGAATTGGACTTTATCATGGAGCTGGACGGCCGAATGATCGGACAGAATATTTTTGTAAAAACAAAGATCGTTTCCGATGACGGAAGAGATATTCCCGTTTTAATGATGGGTCCGATTTGCATTACCCCTGAGCTTCAGCGCTCCGGCTATGGAAAAAAGCTGCTTGATTTCACGCTTGAAAAAGCTGCTGAGCTTGGCTGCGGCGCTGTTCTTTTTGAAGGCAACATCGGCTTCTACGGAAAGAGCGGCTTTACGTATGCAAAGGATTTCTCGATTCGTTATAACGATATGCCTGCCGATGCGGACACCTCGTTCTTCCTTTGCAAGGAGCTGCTCCCCGGATATTTAGATGGTGTTATCGGTGCGTTCCGATCCCCGCAGGGCTATTTTGTAAAGGATGAGGATGTTGAGGCCTTTGACCGTGATTTCCCGCCAAAGCAGAAACTGAAGCTTCCCGGGCAGCTATTCTGATCGGAGGTCTATAAATGAATAAAAGCTTAAAAACAATTCAGATTCTGTCAAAGATCGGCAGAATTCTCAGCAAAATCGTCTTTATTGCTTGTATTATCGGGGCAGCGATGTGCCTGGCCAGTATCGTTGGCCTTGCGATTGGTACAAACGATGCAATCAGCATTCACGGTAAGACGATCACGCAGACCATTGCAGACGTATCTGATCTCAGCATTGCATCAGCATATGCGCTCTTCTGTGTCGGATTGACGATGTGTCTGGGCGAAATTTTTACCGCAAAGTTTGCAGAAAAGTATTTTACCCATGAGTTAGAAGATGGGACGCCGTTTACAGAGCGCGGTGCAAAGGAAATGCTTCGCCTCGGGATCTTAACGATCAGTATTTCTCTCGGAACGTCAATACTTTCTTCAATCAGCCTTGCAGTTATTAAGCACAGTTTTTCCAATGTGGAAACGCAGGGCATCGGATCGGTCTCTGCTGTCGGTTTGGGAATCGTTTTCCTGATTTTCGGCGTTGTATTCCGCTATGGTGCCGGCATAAAAGAGAAAGAAGAATAAAACAAACCCCACTGACAAGCGTTTGACTCGTCGGTGGGGTAGTTTTATTGTTCGGGTGTCATGCGGGCAGCTTGCTTCCACTTTTTGCAGCGGATTGCTTTCTGCTTTTTCTTCCTGACCTTTAATATCAGCCATAGGAACACAACAAGCAGAATTGCCGCAATGGTTAGAATGAGAAGAAGCACGGTGTTTTTGTCGGAAATTTTCACAAGCAGCCAAAGCTCGTTCATATCCGAGGTCGCCTCAGAGGACAGGGCAGAGAAGCTCTGTCCTCTTGCGATGATTTCGTCACTCGGATAAACTACGTCGCTTTCGGCCATGCTTTCGTCAAGGTATTCCCTTGCTGCGGAGATCGGAGCGGAATAGCAGATATAATCCAGGTTGCCGCCGCAAATCTCGGGCTCGCAAAGGAAATTGATGAAGAGCTCTGCCTCTTTCTGATGCTCACAGCCCTTGGGAATACACATGGCATCAACAAAGAGGTTGAAGCCCTCCTCCGGGAAGTAGAATTTGAGGTCGGGATTCTCGTCGGCCATCGTCATGTAGTCGCCTGCATAATACGGTGCGATCCAAGCCTCACCTCGTTCCATCTTGCCGAAGACCTCGTCCATGACATATGCCTGGACAACGCCCTTTTGCTCCTTGAGTTTTTCATAGGAAGCACGCAGCTCGTCAGGATCTTCGGTGTTGAGGCTGTAGCCGAGTGCGAGCTCGGCGATGGCAAAGGCGTCTCTCGGATTGCCGAACATCAGGATGTTGCCCTTGTACTTTTCGTTCCAGAGCAGATTCCAGCTTCCCGTATCGGCTTCATCTACATATTTGCTGTTATAAATGACGCCGACACTGCCCCAGGTATAGGGGACAGAATAAAGGTTTTCGGGGTCATAGGAGGGGTTTTTGAAGGTTTCGTCAACATATGCAAAGTTCGGAATATTGTCAAAATTCAGCGGAACGAGCATATCCTCGGCGATCAGCATTTCAACCATGTAGTCCGAGGGGATAATGAGATCAAAGCTGGAGCCGCCGGTCTTGAGCTTTGTGTACATGCTTTCGTTGTCTTCAAAGGTCATGTAATTAACCTTGATGTTCGGATAAGCCTTTTCAAATTCGGCAATGACGTCGATCGTGTCGTCCGTGCCGTCGGCAATATATTGACCCCAGTTATACACATTGATGGTGACCTCTTCCGCAGAGGCATAGACGGGGAGAAGCTGTACAAGCAGAACGACTATCAGAAGCACGGAAAATAAACGTTTTTTCATCTGTTTGTCCTCCTGAGCAGCTTTTTGTTTTTGTCACGACCCTGGAGGATGTTGGAGATGGACATCATAATCAGGATGACGATGAACATCAGCGTAAACAGGGCATAGATTTTCGGCTGGATCGGCTTTTTGGTGTAGTTATAGATTTCGACAGGAAGCGTGACAAAGTTCGAGCCTGTGACAAAATAGGAAATAACGAAGTCATCCAAAGACATCGTAAATGCCATCAGTGCGCCGGAAATGATGCCGGGCATGATTTCGTGAATCGTGACCTTAAAGAAAGCCTGAATCGGGGAGCAACCCAGATCCATCGCTGCGTCAACAAGGTTTTCGTCCATCTGCGCAATCTTCGGCATGACATTTAGAATCACATAGGGCAAGTTAAAGGTGACATGTGCGATCAGGAGCGTCCAGAAGCCGAGGATCGCGTTCATGCGAAGCATCGAGCCGATAAAGGCAAACAGAAGAGCCATCGAAATACCGGTAACGATTTCGGGATTTGTCATCGGAATGTTCGTGACTGCCATGACGGCGGAGCGCATTCTGCCGCGCATCTTATAGATACCGAGTGCGGCGGCCGTACCGAGGACGGTTGCGATCAGGCTGGAAAGAACGGCAATGATAAGAGAATTGCGAAGCAGAGTCAGAAGGGTGCGATCCTTGAACAGATTTTCATACTGACGGAAGGTGAAACCCTTGAACACTGCAATGTCGGTTCCTTTATTGAATGAGGCAACCGCGAGAATAATCATGGGGATATAAAGGAAGATAAAAATGATGATCGTGAAAATACGGTTCGTTTTTTTCATAGCGTCACCATACTTTCTTCATCAGATTCGTTCGTAAAGCGATTCATGATCCCGACACAAATAAAAATCAGAATCATCAGAACGAGGGACATCGCTGCACCGACATTCATATTGTTGGCTTTTTTCGACTGGTATTCTATCACGTCGCCGATCATCACGGTGTCGCTCGGGCCGAGCTTCTGAGAAATATAGAACGTAGAGACAGCGGGGACAAATACCATGGTAATGCCGGAAACAATGCCGGGAACGGAGAGCGGAAGTGTGACCTTTGAGAAGACCTGCTTGCGGTTGCAGCCGAGATCCTGTGCTGCCTCGATCAGACGCGGGTCGATCTTCATAATGACGGTATACAGCGGCAGGATCATGTAGGGCAGGTAATTATAGACCATACCTAAAATGACTGCACCGTTGTTTCGGATCAGCGGAAGGGTTTTCAGCCCAAGCGCGGAAAGTGCGCTGTTGATAATGCCGGTATCCTCCAACAGAGCGACCCATGCAAGCGTACGCAGCAGGAAGCTCATGCACATCGGAAGCATGATGAGCATCTGCAGCATCCGCTGCTTTCTCGGCTCGCAGTGTGCAATGTAGTAGGCAACAGGATAGCCGATGATAAGGCAGATGACGGTTGCGGCGATGCTGAGCCAAATAGAACGTAAGAAGGTCGGAAGGAAGTCTGCAATTTCTGAAATGTTGTGCAGGGTGAAGCTGCCGGTCGCGGAATCCGTGAACGCGAAATAGACAACAACACCGAGCGGAATGATCGTAAACAGCAGCATCCAGGCAATGTACGGACCGGAGAGCCATTTATTCTTCATCTTCCGTGACCTCCGCATCTGCAATTTCATCATACTCAGAGGAGTAGGAGCTGTAATCGCCGAACATACCGGAATACTCACTCTTGTGCATGATGTGAATATCCTCAGGATTCAGTCTGATACCGATATAAGAGCCTTCGGGGCAGAAATCTGTTGTCTGAATGAGCCATTTGAAGCCCTTAAAATCAACGATTGTGTCATAATGGACACCCTTAAAGGTGACGGAGGTTACCGTGCCGCAAAGATGTCCCTGGTCGGCGGGAACGATGTCCACATCCTCAGGGCGAATGACAACATCAACAGGCTCGTTTTTCTCGAAGCCTTTGTCAACGCATTTGAATGTTCTGCCGAAGAACTTGACCTGATAGTCGTCAAGCATCACGCCGTCAAGGATGTTGGATTCGCCGATGAAGTCCGCAACAAAGGCGTTTTTCGGCTCATTGTAGATATCCTCGGGCTTGCCGATCTGCTGGATGCGTCCCTTGTCCATAACAACGATGGTGTCGGACATTGTCAGAGCTTCTTCCTGATCGTGTGTGACATAGATAAAGGTAATGCCCATGGCTTGCTGGATGCGCTTGAGCTCGACCTGCATATCCTTACGCAGACGGAGGTCAAGTGCGCCGAGGGGCTCATCGAGCAGCAGTACCTTCGGACGGTTAACGAGCGCGCGGGCAATGGCAACACGCTGCATCTGGCCGCCGGAAAGGGAATCGACCTTACGGTTTTCGAAACCCTTCAGGGAAACGATTTCCAGCATTTCGGTCACGCGCTCGTCAATTTCATCCTCGGGAAGCTTTGCGATGCGCAGGCCGAATGCGATATTATCATAAACGTCGAGATGGGGGAACAGGGCATAACGCTGGAAAACGGTGTTGATCTGGCGCTTGTAAGCGGGAACATCGTTGATTCGTTCGCCGTCAAACAGTACATTACCTTCGGTCGGTGTCAAAAAACCGCCGATAATTCGCAGCGTTGTCGTTTTGCCGCAGCCACTGGGACCGAGTAGCGTTAAAAATTCACTATCATTGATATATAAATTAATACTGTTGAGAATTCGCTCTTTGTCAAATTCCATGACAACATTGGATAATCGGATCAGTTCTTTTGCCATTGATACAACA
Organism: Clostridia bacterium; assembly: GCA_024404825.1. Classification (GTDB taxonomy): domain Bacteria; phylum Bacillota; class Clostridia; order Oscillospirales; family Oscillospiraceae; genus JAKSPM01. Next base: position 5,104 of record JAKSPM010000016.1, on the reverse strand, counting down.
CCCCTTTTACGCAGAAAAAAAGTATCCAGTATCCCGCGCTACCGCCACACAAGCATTTGATTGAACACAAGTGGGAGTCGCAGAACACTGCATACCTCTTGACTAAAAATATATATGGAAACCATTGATTTGTCAATGGATTTTTGCGAAAATCCGACGTTTTTTTTCTTGGGGAATTGCCCTTGCTTTTCAACGATGTTTTATGTATAATTGCAGATGTGCTTTGTGCACGAGAATGTGTACTGCCGCGAGAAATTGAGCGGCAGGGAAGAAGGTACTATGAAAACAAGCGATTTTGACTATTTTCTGCCCGAAGAGCTGATCGCGCAGACCCCCTTGGAAAAGCGCGATGAATCCCGGCTCCTTGTCATGGACAGAGAAACGGGTGCCTTGGTGCACCGAAAGTTTTATGACATTCTGGACTATCTCAACGAGGGCGATACACTCGTTGTGAATAACTCCCGCGTGCTTCCCGCAAGGCTTTTAGGCCACAGACCGAGCGGCGGTGCAGTGGAAGTCCTGCTGCTCAAGGACAAGGGCGATAATGTCTGGGAATGCCTGACAAAGCCCGGAAAAAAGACCGGCATCGGTCAGACGGTCATTTTTGGTGACGGAGAGCTGACCTGTGAGGTCGTGGACGCTTTGGAGGATGGCAACAAGCTCGTGAAGTTCTCCTATGAGGGAATCTTTCTTGAGGTGCTGGAGCGCCTGGGCAGGATGCCGCTCCCGCCGTATATCAAAGCAGAGCTGCAGGATGCAGAGCGCTATCAGACCGTCTATTCCAAGGTAAACGGCTCTGCCGCCGCACCGACAGCCGGCCTGCATTTTACAAACGAATTATTGGAAAAAATCCGTCAAAAGGGGATCCGTATCGCAGAGGTCACGCTCCATGTCGGCCTCGGCACGTTCCGTCCAGTGAAGGTCGATAACGTGCAGGAGCACCATATGCACTCTGAATTCTGCATGATTGATGAAGAAACTGCCGCCCTTCTCAACGAAACAAAGAAAAACGGCAAGCGGGTCATCTGCGTCGGCACGACCTCGTGCAGAACATTAGAGAGCCTTGTAGGTGATGACGGCACCTTTTGTGCAAAATCCGCATGGACGGACATCTTTATCTATCCCGGCTATCAGTTCCGCGCCATGGATGCCCTGATAACAAATTTCCATCTGCCGCAGAGTACGCTTGTGATGTTAGTCGCGGCATTTTCCAGTCGGGAGAATATTCTGAACGCCTATCGGGTTGCCGTAGAGGAGAAATACCGCTTCTTCTCGTTCGGTGATGCCATGTTCCTTCATTGAGGTAGCTTATGTTTGAACTGATTAAGAAAAACGGAAAAGCACGGCGCGGCGTGTTTACCTGCGCACACGGCACGGTGCAGACGCCCGTGTTTATGAATGTCGGCACGCAGGGCGCGATCAAGGGCGCTGTCAGTGCTGCCGATTTAGAAAAAATCGGAACGCAGGTGGAGCTTTCCAACACCTACCATCTGCACCTTCGTCCCGGTGACAGGCTCATCCATGATATGGGCGGCCTGCACAAGTTTATGACCTGGGACGGCCCCATCCTTACCGACTCCGGCGGTTTTCAGGTGTTTTCTCTGTCTTCTTTGCGGAAGATCAAAGAAGAGGGCGTCTATTTTGCCTCCCACATTGACGGTCATAAGATCTTTATGGGACCGGAGGAGAGTATGCAGATCCAGTCCAATCTCGGCTCTGACATCTGCATGGCCTTTGATGAATGTGTCAAAAACCCCGCACCGTATGAATATGTAAAGGCCTCCTGTGAGCGAACGCTTCGCTGGCTGATTCGATGCAAGCAAGAAAACGAACGGCTGAACAAGCTTCCCGATACGGTTAATCCTCAGCAGATGCTTTGGGGTATCAACCAGGGCGGCACCTATCCTGATCTGCGTATCTGGCACATGAAGCAGATCGCGGAATTAGACCTGCCCGGTTATGCTATCGGCGGCCTTGCCGTCGGCGAAAGCACGCAGACGATGTATGACATCATCGACACCGTCGAGCCGTATATGCCCGAAAACAAGACCCGTTATTTAATGGGTGTCGGTACGCCCGGTAATATCATTGAGGGCGTCGCAAGAGGTATTGACTTCTTCGACTGTGTCATGCCGGCAAGAAATGCCCGTCATGCAAAGCTCTTCACGTGGCAGGGGGCGCTCAACCTCAAAAACGCCAAGTATGAGCGCGACACGCTTCCCATTGACCCCCAGTGCGACTGTCCGACCTGCCGCAGATACACAAGGAGCTATTTGCACCATCTGTTCAAGGCAGAAGAGATGCTTGCCATGCGCCTGAGTGTTATTCACAACCTCTATTTTTACAACAAGCTTGCCGAGCGGATCCGTGATGCAATTGATGATGACAGCTTTGAGGCCTTCCGCGCAGAGTATTCCGAAAAGCTAGATCGACGGATTTGAAGAAGTTTTTTCTTGCAAAAGGGATTCTTTTCATATATAATATAAAAAATAAATTTTGGAGGATAAACCATGCAGTTTGTTATTCTTATCGTTGCTTTTATTGCTGTTTATTATTTTCTGATTCTTCGTCCGGAAAATAAGAAGAAAAAAGAAGCCGAAGAATTAAAAAATTCCTTAGCAGTCGGTGATAAGATCACGACTATCGGCGGTATTGTCGGTAAGATCGTCGATATCAAGGGTGAAACCATTGTCATCGAAACCAGTGCTGACCGTGTTCGCATGGAGCTTCAGAAGTGGTCAATTATGACGAACAATACTGCTGAAGAAGCCAGAGCGAAAGCGCAGGCGGAAGCCCGTCAGAAGGCAAAAGACCGCGCTGATAAGAAAAAAAAGGAAAAGACCGAAAAGAAAAAGAAGAAGGATAAGTAATTATCCGTATTTCACAGAGCTGCGATATGCGGCTCTGTGATTTTTTCTTTGAAAGATTGACAAAACAAGGAAGATTCATTAAAATAACACCAACAATCCGCAGCTTATAAGGAGAGATTATTATGGGCGTTTATGAAGAACTTGTTGCAAGAGGACTCATTGCACAGGTCACCAATGAAGAAGAGATCCGCGACATGGTAAATAACGGCAAGGCCACCTTTTATATCGGCTTTGACCCGACGGCAGATTCTCTGCATGTCGGCCACTTTATGGCGCTTTGCCTGATGAAGCGTTTGCAGATGGCAGGCAACAAGCCGATTGCACTTATCGGCGGCGGTACTGCCATGATCGGCGACCCCTCCGGCAGATCCGATATGCGCTCGATGATGACGCGCGAGACGATCGAGCATAACTGTGCCTGCTTCAAAAAGCAGATGGAACGCTTTATTGAATTCGGTGAGGATAAGGCACGCATGGTCAACAATGCCGACTGGCTGCTTGACCTCAACTATGTCGATTTTATCCGCGACATCGGCGCTTGCTTCTCGGTCAACAATATGCTTCGTGCCGAGTGCTTCAAGCAGAGAATGGAAAAGGGACTCTCGTTCCTGGAATTCAACTATATGCCGATGCAGTCCTATGACTTTTATTATCTGTATCAGCATTACGGCTGCAATATGCAGTTCGGCGGCAATGACCAATGGAGCAATATGCTCGGCGGTACCGAACTCATCCGCCGTAAGCTTGGCAAGGACGCCCATGCAATGACCATCACCCTGCTTCTCAATTCCGAGGGAAAGAAGATGGGCAAGACCGCAAAGGGTGCCGTGTGGCTCGATCCGGAAAAGACAAGCCCCTTTGAATTCTATCAGTACTGGCGCAACATCGAAGATGCAGACGTTCTCAAGTGCATCCGTATGCTGACCTTCCTGCCCCTGGAGGAAATTGACAAGATGGATTCCTGGGAGGGCAGCCAGCTCAACACTGCAAAGGAGATTCTCGCATATGAGCTGACAAAGCTCGTTCACGGCGATGAGGAAGCTGAAAAGGCTCAGACGGCTGCAAAGGCATTGTTTGGCGCAGGCAGCGACGACAGTAATATGCCCACGACCGAGCTTACGCAGAACGACCTGACCGACGGCAAGATCAATGTTATGGATCTGCTTGTTGCCTGCGGTCTGACTGCCACGAAGAGTGAAGCAAGACGCCTTGTTCAGCAGGGCGGTGTTTCCGTCAATGAAGAAAAAGTGCCGTCCTTTGATACCTGCTATGATGCATCTCAGCTTACGGACGGCCTCAAGATCCGCAAGGGTAAAAAGGTCTTCCATAAGGCAGTTTTGAACTGAAATGAACAGATATATTTCTTTGCTTCAAAGATACTGCCAAAGCAGTATTCGTATTGAGATCGGCGGAAGCAGCACAGAAGGCCTCGGCGTGAGCCATTTCGGCGGCAAGCCCGATGTCCCGGCGGATTTTATATGGCCTGTCTTTAAGAATATGCCGCTGATTTTCCTCGCACAGCTTTCGTGCCGGGAGCTTGCACCCTTCGATATCAACCACGAGCTGCCGGAGACCGGCCTTCTGTCGTTCTTCTATGCGTTGGATGGCGAGTGCTACGGCTATGAAAGCCGTGACAAAGGCGGCTTTCGTGCGTTTTGGTTTGATGAAAGCAAGCCGCTTGTTTGCTCGGAATACCCGATCGGCATCCCCGAAAGGAATATGCTGCCACGCCTCGGGATCCGCTTCACAAGAGAAGCAACCTATCCGCACTGCGAGGATTTCATCATCCTGACGGATCGTCAGATTGATGACTACGACAAGTTTGAAGAAGCGGAAAAAGAGCTTTCGATCCACCGCAACGACCGTATGCACAGAACGCTCGGCTGGGCAGACCTGATCCAAAACAACACCACATGGAAATGCGAGCTGCTCTCCCGCGGCTATTCCTTCGGCGCTGATTTTATGAAGATTCCCGAGGAAATCCGCAACGGCACCAAGCTTCCGTCTGTCCACCGCTGGAAGCTCCTGTTCCAGATCGGTACTGTCAAGGAAGGTAACTTCACCTTGATGTTCGGGGATGCAGGTAAGCTGTATTTCTTCATCCCCGAGGAAGACCTGAAAGCGCGTCGGTTTGACCGCGTTTACGGTGAGATGCAATGTTATTAAAAAAACGCAGAAGGCAAATCGGCAGGTGTATAAGGAAGTCTATTGAATGTGAATCATGTATAGCATAA
>JAKSPM010000159.1 GCA_024404825.1 Clostridia bacterium | reverse complement strand
CCATCTTATGGAGAATATCAATCAAAGCAGTAAGAGCCTCAAAAGCATACCCTTGGCGGTGATATTTGTAGGAGAATGTGTATCCGAGAGAAATAGTGTTGTCATTCGGCATGACAACAATCTCGCCAATCATTTCATTTGTTTCTTTGTTCGCAACGGCCACTATTGTAGGAATCTCAACAGATAGAACATCCTCTTTATGGCGCTCCACTAATTGTACGATTCCTTCATAATCTTTTGTCTGCCCTCGTTGATATCGGGAGCACAGTTCGTTATTCCTATAATCAAACATCACATCCACATCGCGCGACGTCGTATTACGCAGAAATAGCCGCATAGTTTCAATAAAAATCAACGCGCGTCACCTCGTCAAAATAAAATTTGTCTACATCTATAGCGAGCATCGGATTTTGCCGTACAAAATCCATATCCGGAAAAACATCCTTATCACACGTCAGCTAATGAGACGTGCTCTTTTTCTGTTTACATCTGTTCCAGCCGCTTGACAAGATACGGGATCGTTGCCTCAAAGTCAACGCCGTACCATGCGTGGTCGGGGTTCTCTAAGGTTGCACGGATGGTCTCGGCCGTATAGTCTGCCGCAACAGTAAGTGCCTGCTCTAAACTCGCCCCGCGCATCATTGCGCCAACGCAGCAGGACGAGAACAGGTCACCCGTGCCGTGGAAGGAGACGGGAAGGCGGTCGGTAAAGTAGGAGAAAACGTTTCCCTCCTGATCCATGCGCATAGCACCGAGCTTGCCTTCTTCAAAGCTCACGCCGGTCAGGACTGCCTTCTTTGCGCCGAGCGCAAGCAGCTTTTGAAGCAGTGTGCGGATATAGCTTTCATCATAGTTGGTCTTGTAGGGGGTGTCCGTCATCAGGCAGGCCTCGGTCAGATTCGGCACGATCACATCAGCCTTGGCGCAGACCTTTGCCATTTCCTTGGGGAATTCTGCCGAAAACGCGGGATAGAGCTTGCCGTTATCCGCCATGGCGGGATCGACAAAGATCAGGGTGTTTTCATCCATCACCCGATCGAAGAATTCGCAGACCTCGGCGCACTGCTCCTTTGATGCAAGATAGCCCGTATAGATGGCGTCAAAGTGCAGGTTTTCCTTTTTCCAGTGATCGGCGATCGGAAGCAGCTGATCAGACAGATCCTTACAGGTAAAGCCCGTGAACATTGTATGGGTCGATAATACCGCTGTCGGCACAATAGCACACTCCACACCCATCGCCGAAATGACCGGCAGAGCGACCGTCAAAGAGCATTTGCCGAGGCAGGAGATATCCTGAATACTCGCAATTCGTTTCATCCAACATCATCCTTTCTGTTTTGCCTATTGTAGCAGGAATTCTGATACCATGAAATAGTCAGAAAAATTATTTTTTATGGTGTCAGATAAAAATTTTCCGCGAAAGCATTGTAACCTGAAAAAGAATTATATATAATAGTGTTAAATTCTGAGACAAAAGGGGGGCGCTCCATGTCCTATCAGATCATTTGCTGCCCGCACTGCGGAAACGATACCGGATTTGATCCGGATGCATCCAACAGCTTCTGCGAAGCATGCGGGAAAAGTATTACGCTCAAGGAGCTTCTCGCGGAAGATGCAGATCAGATTATGGAACAGGCAGACAAAGCCTATTCCGCAACTGACTACCTTGAAGCTTATTCCCGTTACGGCGACGTGCTTGCGCAGGACCCGGAAAATTACCTTGCCTACTTCCGCAAGGGACTCTGTGCAGGTCATCTTTCTGCCGGGCGAGAGCTGCGCATCCGCGAGGTCATGGACGGCTACCAAAAGGCTTCCCGGATCCTCGACACTCTCACCTCATCCAAGCATGCAGACAGGAAGAACCTTATCAACGAGCAAAACGCCATGCGTTCTTCTCTGATCTCGTTTGCCGTCGGTAATTACAAGACCCTTGCACGCATCAAGTCGAAGCCCGTTTTCGATTCCAAGCGCGAGGCAGAGCAGTTTGCCGCCAGCGTTCAGGACAGCATCAAGCTTCTGTGCGAGGTCGATAAAACCGCAAAAACCGAGGACGAGCAGAAAACCCTGTATTCCACGCGAATCGAGGCCTGCGACCTCGGGCTTAAATGCTCCAAGCTGCGCTACCGTATCAGCCAGACCGATTCTAACGGCGAGTGCAAGGATGAGACCGTCAGCTTCAGCGCCGGCGGCGACCTTGTTTCCTATGCGAAAAAGATGCGCAAGGACGCAGTCAACAGCTTCAACGACCTGCCCTCCATTCAGGCAGAGGCAGAACGTCTGCAATCCGGGATCGACACCGAAAAAAGTGTCATCAAGGATTATCGCCGGCAGCGGAACTCCTATCTGCGCAGAGAACCCGAACAGAAAAAGCTGCTCAGAATGCAGCAGCTGATTACCTTTGGCGCTACCCTCGTTCTCATTGTGCTGTTTGTTATCCTGGCCATCAAGATCGGCCGCTTCTGGCTGTGGATCGCCGCCGCTGCAAGCCTGCTCATCGGCTGGGCAGTCTTCCGCATCCTGACCTCCCGCTTTGAAAAGGATCATTTCCCCGATACGCTCCTGAAGCTCAGAAGTGAGTGCCGCAGGAGCAAAAAGGCTCTGCGCAAAAAGAAGAGCGAGCAGAGCAAGTTCAAGAACAAGACGATGAAGAAATAAGAAAAACGGAGCGTGTTCGACACGCTCCGTTT
>JAKSPM010000158.1 GCA_024404825.1 Clostridia bacterium | reverse complement strand
GCCCCGTTCCATATCTTGATTTTGACGGTTTCGGGGTTTATTGACAGTCTGAGAAACTGCACCCCGCCTGGAGCAAGCGGGGTGCAGCTTTTATAACGGGAATTTTCATAGGAGAAATACGAAACGAACTGTGCAACAACGGGAGCAAAGAAATAATAAGCCTGTTGTCTATGACATAACCTGTATGTAGTTCAAATCAGTTTTTCTCTTTTTACAGGACTTTTTCCAAAAAGGCCTGGAGTCTCTCGCTTTTCGCGGCGGAAAAAAGCTGTGCGGGAGGTCCTTCTTCCACCAGCAAGCCCTCGTCAATGAACATGACGCGGCTTGCCGCTTCGCGCGCAAAGGCCATTTCGTGCGTAACAATGACCATCGTCATTCCGCTTTGCGCAAGCTCTCGCATGACATCGAGCACCTCATGCACCATTTCCGGGTCAAGCGCAGAGGTCGGCTCATCGAAAAGCATCACATCCGGCTCCATACACAGCGCCCGGACGATCGCCACACGCTGCTGCTGCCCGCCGGAGAGCTGCGAGGGGAAAGCCTTTGCTTTGCCCTCCAGACCGACACGGGAAAGAAGCTGCATTGCCTGTGCTTCGGCTTCTTTTTTTGAGCGGTGGAGAAGCTTCATGGGTGCAAGCGTCATGTTTTGAAGAACGGTCATGTTCGGAAACAGGTTAAAATGCTGAAACACCATGCCGATCTTCTGCCGATGCAGATTGATGTCCGTGTGCGGGGCGGTGAGATCGTTTCCGTGGAACAGCACACTTCCTTCGGTGGGCTGCTCCGTCAGATTCAGACAGCGCAGAAATGTAGATTTTCCGCTGCCGGACGGGCCGATGATCACAACGACCTCACCTTTATGGATCTCAGTCGTGATGCCGTTAAGTGCTTTGATTTTGCCGCCGGAAAAATGCTTTTTCAGGTTTTCCGTGCGGAGGATCGGTTCAGTGCCCACGCGTACGCAGCCTCCTTTCCAAAAGCCCGATCAGCTGCGTAAAGAGCAAAACGATCGAAAGATAGACCAGCGCGATCGCCAGCAGGGGAAACAGGCTTTGATAAGTTGCACCGCGGATGATATCGGCGGCACGGGTCAGATCCGTCAGGCCGACATAGCCGGCAACGGCGGTCTCCTTCAAAAGGGAAATGAATTCATTTGCCAGAGCAGGCAAAACACTCTTGAGCGCCTGCGGCAAAACGATATGCCACATCGTCTGCACATAGTTGAAGCCGAGGCTCCGGCCGGCCTCCGTCTGCCCTGCGGGAACGGCGGCGATCCCGCCGCGGATGATCTCTGCAACATAGGCGGCGGAATTCAGCCCGAAAGCGATCACCGCCACGAGAATTTTATTGTTTGACCTCGCCAGAATGACAAAGAACAGGATCATGATCTGCACGACAACAGGTGTCCCGCGGATCACGGTCAGATAGACCTTGGAAAGCGCATTGAGCCCGCCAAGAAAAAGGCGCAGGGGCTTCGAGCGCAGTGTGCCGCGGTTGCTGTCCCAAACGGAGCGGATCACGGCAAGCAATGCGCCGAGCGCAAGGCCGATCAGCACGGCGAAGAAGGTCACCGTCAGCGTGTTTTCCAACCCTGTCAGCAGGAGCTTCCAGCGGCTTTTTTCAAGGAAGGCAACGGAAAACTGCTTTTGCAGCGGAGCAAACCAAAGCCGCAGCCGCGCAAAAAACGTGTTAAAAGTTTGAAACATAACGTACGAACAGAGAATCAGTCTGCGTTGATGTATTTGGCAACGATCTGATCGATCGTTCCGTCCTTTTTCAGCGCATCCAGGGCCTCGTTGATCTTTGCGAGCAGCTCGCTGTTGCCTTCTGCAGCGATGATCGCATAATTCTCTACGGTGTATTCGGTGTCAAGCAGCTTCAGCCCGGAATTTGTCGCAACAAAGGCCTTGGCAGGCTCCTTGTCGAGAATGACGGCATCAATTTTTCCGGCGGTCAATGCAAGAATGGCATCACCGCATTTGCTGTATTCCTCCACATTTTCCGTGCCGAAGTCGTCACAGGCGTAGATATCGCCGGTGGTGGCGAGCTGCACACCGATTTTGTATTTGCCGATGTTGTTTAACAGATCATCACAGCAGGTGATCGGAGAGCCCTCCGGCACGATGATGGCCTGAATACCGGTTGCATAGGAATCGGAAAAATCGACCACAAGGTCACGATCGGCGTCAACGGTCAGTCCTGCCATGCCGATGTCATACTTTCCGTTCTGCACGGACGGAACAATGGCGTTGAAATCCATATCCTCGACCTGGAGCTTCCAGCCGAGATAATCTGCGATGGCCTGTGCGATTTCAACATCAATGCCGACGATCTGCTCTCCGTCATAGAATTCGTACGGCGGGAAATCCGCACTGGTTGCCAAGGTCAGGACACCTTTCTTTGCAGTTCCGCTGATTCGGTGCGATCCGGCACAGCCAAAGAGCGTGCAGGCGGTCAGAAGAACAGTAAGAATCAGAGCGATGGATTTGGTGAGTTTCATAGTACGGACACCCTTTCTGAAAAATTAAGGTTGAAACAGCAAATGGCTGCCGTTCCAAAACTATTGTTAGTTTAGCATAAATATTCATAATGTCAATGCATTTAATGAATATTTATACATATCGACAAAGAGAACTCAGAAAGATAATCAACAATTGGGCATAATTTACGGAGATATTCGTTTATACATA
>JAKSPM010000157.1 GCA_024404825.1 Clostridia bacterium | reverse complement strand
AAGGGGCTGTAAAAAAACAGCCCCTTTTTTCTTGTGCAAAGCACATATCGAATCGAAGATATATCGGGTAACACATATCGAGCGCGAAGCGCATATCGACACACCTTCGGGCGCACACGCAGGTGCGCCCCGTTTTACTTGATTCTCTTTCCGTTCTCGGAGGCAAAAACAAGCGTTTCGCCCTCGTAGACGAGCTTCATGGAAAAGAACGGAACATTTCTCTCCAGCTCGCGCAGGAAGAGCTTGTCACCCTCCCACTGCGGAAGGGCGTGCACAAAGTTCTTGTCCACCCATTCCAACACGCCTTCGTCACATTCGCGAAGGATTCCCTCGAAGCCGTCTGCCGAAAACAGGTGCATATACTCCCCTTCCCAACGGTCGGAGACAAAGGTGATAATGCCGCAGTAGCGGTAGCTTGTCAGCGTCAAGCCGGTTTCCTCATATACCTCACGCTTGAGGCAGTCCTCGGGGCTTTCGTTTTCCTCCAGCTTACCGCCGATGCCGATCCACTTGTCATGGTTGAGGTCATTTTCTTTTTTCGTGCGGTGGAGCATCAGATACTTTCCGTCCCGCTCGATATAGCAAAGTGTTGTGTTTTTCATTCGTCTGTCCCCCGGAACACGATTTCGTCATAACCGGTCTGCGTGTCCTGCTCCACGCCGTACTCCACGCCCTCCAAAATGCCGAGGACAAGCTCGACCGTCGTATTGACGATGCAGCCGGGCATCAAATGTCCGCCAATGGTGGAAAGATCTTCCTTGGAAAGGGCAATGTGGATGTGGCAGCGCACCGCGCTCACGGTGCCGTTGAGCGATACGATCTCGCAGTGCTCATCGACCTGGCGGACATTCACGCCGGAAGCATCACGCACCCGCGCGCAGCTGACACAGCCGACGCCGGAAAGCACGACACCCGCCGCGATCTTGTGCTCTTTTGCGATTTGCTCGATTTTCTCCCGCAGATCATCTCCGCGGTGCAGGCGGCAGCATATCGTTTTCATGGTAATCAACGACTCCTCAGTCACTTCTTCGTGACGGCTCCCCTGACAACAGGTGCCATTTTGAAAAAGGAAGAATTTTCGGGGAAGGCAAAACGCCCTCCCCGTTGTTTTCGTATTTACTGCGCTTTCAGCAGGCACTTTCTCTTTTTCCTGATTCTCTTCTCCTTTGGTTTCGGGACGATCACGCGGATGGCATCATGGAGATTTTCCGCCGTAACGACCTCATGGCCGTATTCCTCTTCCCCGTCAAGCGTCCAGCTCATTTCGGGGTCGGCCGTGATCTCGACCTTTCTTGTCGGGCAGAAGGTAATCATCGGAGAATCATAATTCTGCCGGAGCAGCGCCGTAACGCATTTGCCGAGCTCGGCAGCGTTTTTCGGTTTGCGGATCAGAAGCAGCTCAAACAGGCCGTCATCCAGATCGACCATCGTTTCACTCAGGGTCAGCACGCCGCCGACGGAGGTAGAGTTGCTGATGGCGCCGAAAATATAGCTGTCTTCAAATACCTCACCCTTGTCGGTCTCGAACTTCACGTCATAGCCGTGGATGCTTGGGATCTCTTTGATGCCGCCGAGCACATAGGCCAGATGCCCGAGTGCATTCTTGACGCTCTGCGAGGTGGCATAGGAAGCTCTGGTAAAGGCGCCGAAGGAAGCGACATAGGAAAAATAGCGGTTCCCGAATTTGCCGATATCAAAGGTTTTTTCTGTACCGTCAATGATATCCTTCGCTGCCTGCAAAATATTGGAGGACAGGCCGAGACTGCTTGCAAAATCGTTGGTACTGCCGGCGGGGATGTAGCCGAGCGGACAGGTTGCCCCTCCGCTCACCATGCCGGAGACGACCTCGTTGAATGTGCCGTCACCGCCCGCACAGACGATCATATCAAAGTCCTTTGCACGTCCGGCAGCAACCGCAGTTGCCTCGGTGCGTGCAGCGGTGATATAGATCGAAACATCATATCCTGCACGGTTGAAGATATCAATGATCTGTGACAAAAACCGCGCGGTTTTTCTCTTGCCGGAGCAGGGGTTGACGATCAAAAGAAGCTTTTTCATTGTTTGCCTCATCGTTTCGCCGCGAGAGCTGACCCCGGGCCGTCTTTGTGCGGCGCTTTTCGGGTGCTCTTCGGCTTGTTTGTCCATGTAATCAGAAGAAATGGTGTACGATCAGATAGGCCATCGACAGCGCCGTTGCGATCAAAAGACCGATAATCAGCATGCCGATCATCTGCTTTGTCTTCGGCTTTTTTATGTGGAAGGGCGTGATGAACAGGACGCCGACGACAAACAGCACGAACAGATAGAAAATGCAGAAGCAAATATCCCAGGATTCCGGGATAAACAGCCGTGCGATATAGATCAGGGGCAGGATCAGTGCCGCTGAGGTAATGGGAAGTCCCTGATATTTTGCACGCACCTCGTCGGTCGTCTTCTGCCGGGATTCCTCGGTAACATTGAAGAATGCCAGACGGATCAGGCCCGCAAGCACATAAAACCCGCAGATGCCGCCGATTCCCGTCCAGACGAGGGCATTGCGCCACGGACTGCCGTAGTCACGCTCGCCCATCATCTCAAAGCAGATCATGGCAGGCAGGACGCCGAAGCAGACGAGGTCACACAAGGAGTCGATCTGAATGCCGAACTGTTTTTCGTCTTCGGTGCGATTTTTCTTCGAGCGGGCGATCTTGCCGTCAAACATATCGCAAAGGCCGCAGAACATCAGGCAGAA
>JAKSPM010000156.1 GCA_024404825.1 Clostridia bacterium | reverse complement strand
ATATATCGAACGCAAAGCGTATATCGAAAAGCCTTTGATAGCGGAACGGTCAAGACCGTTCCCTACGGGTGCAATATTTGCGGGCAAGTATCCGACCCAACATTATTTTTTACACCCGCGGCAGCCTTCGCAGCAGCCGGAGCAGCCCTTTGGCTTGCGTTTGACCATCCAAAGGATCGCTGTGATGACGCACAGGGCAAGTACCGCGGCCAGTACAATGCTGATTGCGTTCATACGCCCACCCCCAATACAGAGCCGATCGCATAAACCGCGAAGGCACAGACCCACGCGATGGCGCATTGCAGAAGCACGATTCCGAGCGCCCACTTTACGCCAAGCTCCCGCTTGATTGAAGCGATCGCCGCCACGCAGGGCGTATAGAGCAGACAGAAGACCAAAAGCGACATTGCAGACAGCGGGCTGATCGAAAGAGCCGCAAGCCCCTTCCCCTCACACAGTACCTTCAAAGTGGAAACGACACTCTCCTTTGCCATAAAGCCTGCAATCAAGGAGGTAGAAATGCGCCAGTCGCCAAGCCCCATCGGGCGGAAGATGACGGCGAGGCCTCCTGCGATCACGGCAAGGATGCTTGTTTTTGAATCATCCACCATGTTCAGGTGGAAGTCAAAGGTCTGCAGGAACCAAACCACGATGGCGGCCACAAAGATCACAGTAAAGGCTCTCTGCAAAAAATCCTTTGCCTTTTCCCAGAGCAGGTGGGAAACGTTTTTGAAGCCGGGCAGGCGGTAGTTCGGCAGCTCCATGACGAACGGAACTGCCTCGCCCTTGAAGGCCGTACGCTTGGAGATTAGGGCAACCAGGATGCCCATCAGGATTCCGAACAGATACAGGCAGATCATCACAAGGCCGCGGTAATGCGGAAAAAACGCTGTGGTAATAAAGCCGTAGATCGGCAGCTTTGCCGTGCAGCTCATAAAAGGCGTGAGCAGGATCGTCATTTTACGGTCGCGCTCAGAAGGAAGCGTACGGCTGGCCATAACGCCCGGCACCGTGCAGCCGAAGCCGATCAGCATCGGCACGATGCTGCGCCCGGAAAGGCCGATTTTACGCAGCAGCTTATCCATGACAAAGGCCACGCGGGCAATGTAGCCGCTGTCTTCAAGCATGGATAGGAAGAAAAACAGAATGACAATGATGGGCAGGAAACTCAAAACACTACCGACGCCCGCAAAAACGCCGTCAATGATGAGCGAGTGCAGGGTCGCATTGACATTCCATGCCGTCAGCGCGGAATCGGTCAGTGCGGTCAGCTTGTCGATGCCGACCTCCAAAAGCCGCTGCAGGCTGCCGCCGAGCACATCAAAGGTCAGCCAAAAGATCAGCGCCATGATGGCAATAAAGGCCGGCAGCGCGGTAAATTTGCCGGTCAGAACGCGGTCGATCTGACGGCTGCGGCGGTGTTCCTTGCTTTCCTTCGGCTTGACGACCGTTTGATCACAGAGCTTTTGAATGAATGAAAATCGCATATCCGCGATGGCCGCCGCACGGTCAAGTCCGCGCTCGGTCTCCATTTGACAGATGATATGCTCCAGCATTTCCAGCTCGTTCTGATCCAGCCGAAGAGCCTCCAGAATCAAGGGGTCGCCCTCGACCAGCTTGCTTGCCGCAAAGCGGACGGGAATCCCCGCCTCCTGCGCATGATCCTCGATCAGGTGCATGATGCCGTGCAGACATCTGTGAACCGCACCGTCATGGTCGTCCTTGCTGCAAAAGTCCGTTCTGCCGGGTCGCTCCTGATACTGGGCAATATGTACCGCGTGACGCACGAGCTCGTCAACGCCCTCATTTTTCGCCGCCGAAATCGGGACGACCGGGATGCCGAGCATGGCTTCCATCTCGTTGATATGGACGGTGCCGCCGTTGCCGCGCACCTCATCCATCATGTTGAGTGCCAGAACGATCGGCACATCGAGTTCCATGAGCTGCATCGTAAGATACAGATTTCGTTCAATGTTCGTCGCATCGACGATATTGATAATGCCCGTAGGCTTTTCATCTAAAATAAAGCGGCGGGAGACGACCTCCTCGCTCGTGTACGGAGAGAGCGAATAAATACCGGGCAGGTCTGTGACCTTGGTGTTCTGATTGCCGCGGATGGCGCCGCTTTTCTGATCGACCGTAACGCCGGGAAAATTGCCGACGTGCTGATTGGCGCCGGTCAACTGATTAAACAGGGTCGTCTTTCCGCAATTCTGATTGCCCGCCAGGGCAAAGGTCAGCGTTTTACCCTTCGGCAGAGGATTTTCGTCCGCCTTGGTGTGGTAGCGGCCGCTTTCGCCGAGGCCGGGATGCTCCACCGCATCATAGCGGGTCACAACGGGCGTCTTTCGCTCCTCGGCAGGTCCGATTTCAATTTTCTCCGCATCGGCAAGTCGAAGCGTCAGCTCATAGCCATGAATGCGAAGCTCCATCGGGTCTCCCATCGGGGCGTACTGCATGAGCGTTACCTCGGCACCCGGGATCACGCCCATATCCAAAAAATGCTGACGCAGGGAGCCTTCGCCGCCGACCGCAGTGATTTTTGCAGTCTTGCCGATCTGCAGTTCTTTCAGTGTCATGGCATTCGCCTCCTTCCGAAGTTAGCATACACTAACTCCGTTCGTTTGTCAAGGGGGGCTTCGCTTTGTTTCCCATGTTTTGGAAGCGTTTTTATCCCCTCCCCCGGGGACGATAAACAGAAATTTAGCGCACCGTTTGAACAGCTCCCCTTGTCAGGGGAGCTGTCACGCCATC
>JAKSPM010000155.1 GCA_024404825.1 Clostridia bacterium | reverse complement strand
AGCACAGAGGGCTTTCCCTCTGTGCTGTTGTTATTTGATTGACATCCCATGCAATAAAATATATAATGGTTAATAGTGGTGAAATTTCCGTATTTTTTCGATAAGGCAGTGATTTGTTTGCGCCTCATTGACCGTTTTCTGGATCTCGTATATCCGCCCAAGTGTATTTTCTGCCGCAGGCTGCTGGAACGTTCGGAAAACGGCATCTGTCGGGCGTGCAGTCTTTCCCTGCCGCCGGATGAAAGCCCGGAGCGAAAAAGCAAGTTTTTCGATTCCTGCACGAGCTGCTATGAATACAGCGGCGTCGTGCGCGAGAGCTTGCTGCGCTTCAAGTTCAAGCAGGCGTCGCACTATGCGGATATCTACGGAAAATTTCTTGCCGTGCGGCTTTTTGAGCACGGAATCGAGAATTACGACCTTGTGACCTGGGTGCCGGTCAGCCGGAGGCGCAGGCGCAAGCGCGGCTACGACCAGGCAGAGCTTTTGGCGCGCTCGGTTGCGCGGGAGCTTTCCCTGCCGATCGCTGCAACGCTTGAAAAGTTTGTGGACAATCCGCCGCAGTCGCACAAGGCCACCCCTGCCGAACGGCAGGCCAATGTGCGCGGTGTTTACCGGATCGTTGACGCAGACGCCGTAAAAAACAAGCAGATCCTTTTGATTGACGATATCGTTACCACCGGAGCCACCCTGTCCGAATGCGGCTGTGTTCTCGCTTTAGCAGGCGCTGCCTCAGTTCATTGCGGCACCTTTGCCGCAACTTCGCTAAAATTGACAAAGCAGGTGAAATAATGAGTCTTTTTTCCAGAGATATGGGCATCGACCTCGGCACGACCAATGTGATCATCTACGCTTCCGGCAAGGGCATTGTGCTGCGTGAGCCGGGCGTCGTTGCCGTTGATAAGAACACCGGCAAGGTGCTGGAGGTCGGTACGGCCGCCCGCAATATGCTCGGGCGCACTCCCGGCAATGTTGTCGCCATCCATCCCTTACGCGACGGCGTCATCTCCGACTACGAAATGACAGCAAAGATGCTGACGGTCTTTATCCGCCGCATCATCCGCTATGCGATTGTCCGTCCGCGCGTCATTATCGGCGTGCCGAGCGGCATTACCGAGGTTGAAGAACGTGCCGTGATCCAGGCCGCCATGGAAGCAGGCGCCCGGCGTGTGTACCTGATCGAGGAGCCGCTGGCTGCAGCCCTGGGTGCAGGTCTGGATATCGACTCCCCTGACGGCAAGCTCGTTGTGGACATCGGCGGCGGCACGACCGACATCGGTGTTATCACCATGAACGGCATCGCGCAGTCTGCCTCCATCAAGGTCGCAGGCGGTTCATTCGATGAAGCGATCGTCAAGTATGTGCGAAAGCATTTCGGCGTTGTGATCGGCACACCCACGGCTGAAGAGATCAAAACCTCCATCGGCTGCGTGTATGCACGCCCCGAGGAGCTTTCCATGCAGGTCAAGGGGCGTGACCTCAAGACCGGCCTTGCAAAGGAATTCACGATGAGCTCCACGGATGTCATGGAAGCACTCAAGCGCCCTGCCCGTCAGATCACAGACGAGATTCTGGAGGTTTTGGAACAGACCTCCCCCGAGCTTGTTTCAGACATCTCCGCAAACGGCATTACGCTGACCGGCGGCGGCAGTCAGATCTGGGGCTTGGACAAGCTGCTGTCTGAACGCACGGAAATGCAGTGCAGCCGCGCCGATGACGCAGACCTGTGCGTTGCCTACGGCTGCGGCAAGAGCCTTGCCTGGATGAACCATATGCAGGAAGGCACCATCAACTTAGCAAGAAAGAAGCTTTTACAGGAATAAGGCACTATGGCGATCAAAGCAGCTTTTTTTGATATTGACGGCACCTTGATTTCTCTTGAGAACAAGGTCGTGACTGAATCCACGGCCCAGGCTGTGTGTCAGCTCCATGAAAAAGGCATCCTGACCTTTGTTGCGACCGGGCGCTCCCGTCCGGAAATCGAGGCGCAGGATATGCTGCGCGGCATGGTTTTTGACGGCGTGCTTGCGAACAACGGGCAGCAATGCTACGGTGAAGGCGGCGAGCTTCGGGACATTCCGCTGTCCGAGGAGGACGTGGCGGCTTTGGTGCGCCACGTAGATGCACACGGCTACTGCGCCTGGTTTACCGAGCGTGACCGGCTCTATATCAACCGCATTGATGAGCGGGTAAAAAAGGTCATGTCGGACATCCACACCGAGATTCCGCAGGTGGAAGACATCCACAGAGCGCTTACGCATCCGGTGTATAAGGTCGTTGTCTATCTGACACCCGAAGAGGTCGCCCGTGGGCCTGCACGTGTAGTAAAGGAAAGCGTGCCGATGGTCTTTCACCCGCTCTCGTCTGACTTTATGCCGCAGTCCGGCGGAAAGATCGCCGCAATGAAGTATCTTTTAGACCGCTTCGGCATTTTGCCGGAGGAGACGATCGCCTTCGGCGACGGCCCCAATGACGCGGAAATGCTGCGGCTTGCCGGGATCGGCGTTGCAATGGGAAATGGCTCTGTGGAAGCAAAAGAGGCCGCTGATTACATCGCCGACACCTGTGAAAACGACGGCATCCGAAAGGCCTTGGAGCATTTCGGGCTGATATGAACATATAAAAAATCGCGTACCGGATGTGGTACGCGATTTTTTCTCTTATTCGTTGGCGCCGTTCATTTCCTTCATGGCGTCCTTGCGGCTGAGGTTGACTCTGCCCTTTTCATCGATCTCAATGACCTTAACCCAGGTCATATCGCCGATCTTCAGAACGTCTTCGACCTTCTCGGTGCGCTTG
>JAKSPM010000154.1 GCA_024404825.1 Clostridia bacterium | reverse complement strand
GCCCAGACGAACCAGCAATAAAGGTAGCCGACCGTGACGGCGACTAAGGTGAACGGGACGCCGATGCGCAGGAAGTCTTTGTTTTTGACCTGATAGCCCTCCCGGCGCAAAATGCCGATGGCCGTGATGTTGGCAGATGCGCCGATGGGGGTAATGTTGCCGCCGAGGGTCGCGCCGGTAAGCAAACCGAAATAGAGCACATAGGGCTCACAGCCGAGACTCTGCGCGATGCCGCCGACGCCTCCGATGATGGGAAGCATGGTCGCAACATAGGGGATGTTATCCACAAACGCCGAGCAAAGCACCGAGCCCCACACGATCAGCGTATAGACAACAAACAGGTTGCTATTGCCCGCGGAGACAAGCACCTTCGCGATCGCGTCGATCATGCCGGCCTTGGTGATGGCCGCGATGATGACAAACAAGGATGCCAGCAGCAGAAGCGTGCGGTAATCGATCTCCTGAAATGCCTGCTTTACGAGCTTTCCGCTCTTGTTGCGGATGAGAGAATAAATGGTGGTCAGCACGAAGAAGGCTGCGCAGATGACGCCGTTGATGATCTCCGGCTTTTTCTTCAGGAAGGAAGCCCCGATCAGGCAGGCGATATTGAGCAGCAGGAGGACGGACGGCATGGGGTCATTGACCTTGACGTTGGATTCCACATGGACCTTGCTGCGCTCCTTGCGGAACAAAACCGCAATGACGGGGAGGGTTGCAAGTGCGCCCAGCTCCACCGCCCAGCAGATACCCGCGCGACCGTTCATATAGAAGAAGTCCATGAAGTTCATGTCGGCATACTTGGCATCGGCCAGCATGATGGAGGTCGTGTCACCGACCAAAGTCGCCGCGCCCTGCAAATTGGACGAGACCGCAATGCAGATCAGCATGGCAACCGGCGAGATTTTCAGTTCTTTTGCAACGGCGAGGCCGATCGGTGCGATCATCAGGACGGTTGCGACATTGTCCATAAACGCAGAGATGATGCCCGCAAAGAGCGAAATCAGAATGACCGCCCACATTGTGTTGGGTGCGAGCTTCAAAAGTCCCTTTGCCATCTTGTCCGGCATTTTCGATTCCACGAAATACGACACCGTACCCATCGTGCCGAACAGCAGCAAAAGCACATTCAGCCCACTCATACCGATGGCAGAACCAAGCTCCCGCCACGGCAGGATGCCGTAGGCAACAAAGAAGATCGCCGAGGCAAGCGCCACAAAGTGGCGGTAGTCGGCGAGGATGATCATCAGCACATAGGTGATGATGAACGCAACAACGGGAACAACCATAAAAACACTCCTTGTCTTTGTTTTCCGCAGGTAAAAAAAAGAGGCTTTACCCCTGCGGGTAAAAGTCTCGTTAAAAATCAGCTTGATTTTTGCAGACACCGGGGGCAACCCCGTGATGACGGCGCCTGCACCCGGCAAGCCGGGAAACTACTCCCTGTTTACATCTTATAATATACAGAATCACGGCAAGAATTGCAAGTGTTTATTTCTGCTTCTGCCTGCGGTATTTCTCCTGCGTGGCAAGACCGCCGCGAATATGGCGTTCGGCCTTGTTTGCATCCATGATCTTCCGCACCTCCAGATAAAGCGGCCGGTTAAACAGCGGAAGCCGGTCAGACAGATCCTTGTGTACCGTCGATTTGGAAACACCGAACTTTTTTGCAGCCGAGCGCACCGTGGCCCCGTTTTCGATCATATACCGTGCAAGGTCGCAGGCACGCTGCTCCATGTTCTGTCGCATGTACAACCCTCCCAAAGTCCATTGGATCTAGTTCATTTGAACGGGTTGTGCGTCGAAACATTGTATGCGCCTGTCCGCTGCAATATGCAGGTCTTATTTCTCCTGTTCGCGCTGCTTTTTTTCGTAATGCCTGATGAGCAGGGTGTTGACGACCATGACCGCCAACGGTGCCGCTGCAAGATAGATCAGCCACGGCAGACGCTCACGCACCGTGATGCCTGCAAGGATGATCGCCGTGGCGATGAGGAGCGCAGCCATACGAAGCGTCTCCTGTGTGCGGATCTTTTTCTCATAATCTTTCACGGTCCGTCCCTCCTTTTGCTTCGGATTATACCGCAGACGCGGAAAAAAAGCAATCCTTTCCGCCCTTGCAAACAGGGGCGGAACGCGGTATAATACGGAAAAAAGGAGGTGCGTTTTGTGGCAAAAAGAGAAGATCAGATCGTTGTGTTTGATTCCGGCGTCGGCGGTATCAGCGTTCTGCGCGCCCTTATGCAGAAGCTCCCGCGCGAAAATTTTCTCTATTTCGGTGACTCTATCAATGCCCCCTACGGCACCCGCCCGACCGAGGAGATCCGCAGATTGACCTTAGAGCGGATCGCTGCGCTTTGCACCGCGAACGTCAAAGCCATTGTGATCGCCTGCAATACCGCAACCTCCGCCGCCATTGAAGACCTCCGTGCAGCCTACCCGGAGAAAATCGTTATCGGCATTGAGCCCGCCCTGAAGCCCGCGGCAGACCGCTTTCCGGGAAAAACGATCCTCGTTATGGCCACCGAGGCCACCCTGCGGGAGGAAAAATTCTCCCATCTGATGGCACAGTGCGAAAGCCGCTGTAAGATCGTACCCATTCCCTGTCCCGAGCTTGTCGAGGCCGTGGAGCGCAACGAAACCGACGCACCGGCTTTGGAAGAAGCCCTGCGCCGCAAGCTCACGCCGCATCTCGGCAAGGATACCGCCGCCATCGTACTCGGCTGCACCCACTTCCCCTTTGCCCGCGATGTCATTGCACGGATCGCAGGAGAGAATGTCTGCCTGATCGACGGCAGCGAGGGCACCGCCGGGCAGACTTACCGCCGCCTGGAGGCGGAGAACCTTTTGAACCTGACGGGAGAAGGCAGCGTAAGCCTGCAAAGCAGCCTCCCGACCCCCGAAATGCTGACCCTGATGGGAAATCTCCTGGATCGGTAAATTATTGTTTAACGCACAGGCCAAAGCCTTCTCCTTGAGGAGAAGGTGGCAC
>JAKSPM010000153.1 GCA_024404825.1 Clostridia bacterium | reverse complement strand
AGTGAATATGAAAGTGATAATGATAGTGAATGTGAATCTTCCGCCGCAAAGCGGGCGTATGTTGCGCCGCAGGCGCAGAGGGTAGAGAAAGAAGCATGTTCTGTTTCGGATTTTGAGCTTCTGTGGCGAGCCTATCCAAGGAAGGAGAATCGGCAGGAGGCGTTGAAGATGTATTTTGAGGTCAACCTGCCGAGCGCTCTGCTGATTCCGGTCGTCGAGTCGCAAAAGGCATTTTTCGCAACGAAAAAGCATCCCTATATCCCGAAGCTGTCCACCTGGTTGGATTTAGGAATGTACTCCGGCACGGCATGCGTCGGTGAGAAAAAACGCATTGATCTCTGCCAAAATCAGAAAAAATGTGCCGGAGCTTGATTTTTTGTACCGCGATGTCAATCGCGGCTGCTCCGGCACATAGGGATTCAGTTGACGGTCAAAATCAACGGCAGCAGATGCGCGTAGGAATCCGCGCCTGCCATGGAGAACAGTGCGCACGCCATCTGCACCGAGCCGTCACGGCCGATGAACAGCTCGGTATCATACACGGCATCATCGGAGGTCTGTTTATCGCGCTGCATATAGAAGAAATCGTCCTTGAATTCTGCGGGGAGGTCAGAATAGGTGTCATCAAAATGATAGAGCAGGGAGGAGCGGATCGCCTCAAACAGCGCGGCATCATCCATGCCGAGATAGGCGGCAAATTCCTTGTTGCTGAGCCAGGTTCCGTCGGTCAGATCAAAGGTCAGCACCAAATAGCGGCCGCAGTCCCAGTCGTTTGTCTCGGTAATGACCAGCGAAAGGTATCTGTCGTAGATCCACGCTTCATAGGAAATGCCGAAGCAGAACAGGGAAACCTTGTCCATCTGAGCCTGAATACTGTCATCAATGCTCGGCTGGAAGGTGGTGCGAATCCACTCGTTTGCACGCTTTGCATCCCAGGAATCCAAAAGAATTTCGGGGAGCTGATAGGTCGCTTGATAGTCATTATAGCCGTCGGAGTAGTTCACAGAGGCCTCGGAATAGAGCCCGATGCAATCGGACAGTGCCGGGGCAACGAACGCGGGTTCGGGCTCGGTGGGAGCTTCGGTCTCAGAAGTTTCTTCGGTAGACACCTCGGGCTTTTCGGTGTCCTGGGTGCTTTCGCCGGTATGGTGCGTCTTCCTGTCGTTATAAGTCGGCAGCGGACGCAGACAGCTGCAAAGGGAAAGCATCATTGCGATCAGGCAAAATAACAGAATCGTCTTTTTCATGTTGAGTTCTCCTTATTAGGGTAAAATACGTTCAAAAATGACAAGGCTTTCTTCGCGGATGGCCTGCCGAGCCTGGGGCATCGTGCGGATCGTCCAGTAAGCGATCTCCACGTCATAGAGCTTTTTGCACAGACGCAGGGCCAGGGCTTTGCGATACTTGAAGCTATAGGAGATAAAGTCCGGGCGGGAAAGAAAATTGAACATCAGGTTTTTTACCAGGAAGGTCAGCGGGAATTTGAGCTTTTCGGGCTTCCGCCGAAAATCGCTTGAAAGCTGACCGCGAACGATGCTTTTGTCCAGTCTGCGCACATACCACATGACGATGGGGTCGAACGATTCCAGGCAAAACAGCAGGTTCGGATATTCCCGCAGGGCTTCGAGCACCTTTTCCACAAGCTCACGGTTGCGCTTGCCTGCGGGTTTCAGCTCGATCATCAGAGGCAGGCGTGCCTCCGCGAAAATCGGCAGAACCTCCTCAAAATAGGGAATGGGCTCCTTCGTGCCGGAAAGATAGATTCTCTCGAGCTGCGAAGCGTTGAGGTCGCAGATGTTGGCGTTGATGCCGGTCATGCGGGCAAGGCTTTCATCGTGCATGACAAAGAGCTTGCCGTCCTTGGAAAGGTGAACATCCAGCTCCGCACCGTAGCCGTTCTCGGCGGCAAGACGGAATGCGGTCAGGGAATTTTCGGGGATGCCGTTTTCCTTGGAGTGCAGCCCGCGATGAGCGTAATAGTAACGCTTCAGACGCTGCAGGGTGGGATTGCCGAAGCGCCCGCCGATCATAAGTAAGTAAAGTCCCGTGGCCAGCACGAGAATGAACAGGATCACAAGGATTGCAGTCATGGTTTAATCCTCCGCATCAAAAATCTCTAACCATGCATAGCTTGAGTAATGCACGGATATCGGGAAGGGTATAGGTGGGGGTGATTTGATACTTTTCAATGTCGGAAACAACGCCCTCGCCGCTCAAAACAAAGCAGGAATCCATCCCGGCGTTTACCGCACAGGCGATGTCCGTGTAGATGCGGTCGCCGACGAGCAGGGCATCTTCCTTTCGGTAGCCAGTTTTCTTGCAGGCAAGCTCTGCCATGGTGCGCTCGGGCTTGCCGATGAAGCGCGGGCGTCTGCCGGTTGCCCTGAAAAGCATTTCGCACACCGACCCGCAGTCCGGCACATAGCCGTACCACGTAGGGCAGACCCAGTCGGGATTTGTGGCGAGGAATTCGACCCCGCGGTTTAATAATATGCAGGCATCCTCGAGCTTTTGAAAGGTCAGCTCGGTGTCAAAGCCGCAGATGAGGCCGTCAATATCCTCGGAAAGCTCGGTAACAACGTCCAGCCCCGCGTCCTTGAGCTGACGGCAGAAGGAGTCAGTGCCGAAGCAGTACCAGCGTTTTTTGCAGTCAGAGGATAAAAGCGCATCGATCAAGGCATCCGTGGAGGTCAGAAAATCGTCCTTCTTTGCGGGGATGCCGAGACGCGCCATCTTTTCTAAGTAGGCGTCAATGCCGCGGGAGGAATTGTTTGTCAGAAAGAGGTATCTCCCGCCGATTTGGTTAACATAATTCAGAAAGTCCAACGTACCGTCAAAGAGGGCATCGTCAAGATAGATCGTGCCGTCCATGTCGAGCAGAAACAGACGTTTTTCGTCCAAAGGGCGCATATTGTCCCTCCTAAAAACATATACATACCCATTATAAACCATAATTCCGGAAATTGCACGTGTTTTTTCGCATTTGACACAGGAGAAAAAAAGAAATAAAATAGACAACGAATAGAATCGTAAACAGAAATTTAGCGCACCGTTTGAACGGCTCCCCTTGTCAGGGGAGCTGTC
>JAKSPM010000152.1 GCA_024404825.1 Clostridia bacterium | reverse complement strand
CCCTGGATATCGGTGAAGGTTCTCCATTCGCCGGTTTCCTTGTCGGAAATCAGACCGCAGGAGATGCCTGCAACGGGACGGGTGATCGGAACACCTGCGTCCATCAGAGCGAGCGTAGAGCCGCAGATGGAACCCTGAGAGGTGGATCCGTTGGAAGAGACGACCTCGGAGACGACACGGATGGCATAGGGGAAGTCTTCGACCGTGGGAAGCACGGGAACGAGTGCCTTCTCAGCCAAAGAGCCGTGACCGATCTCGCGGCGAGAGGTAGAACGAGCCGCTCTTGCTTCGCCGGTAGAGAATGCCGGGAAGTTGTAGTGGTGGATATAGCGCTTTTCGGCTTCATCATAGATGGTGTCGAGCTTCTGCGCTGCGGAGAGGGTGTTCAGGGTGCAGATGGACAGAACCTGGGTCTGGCCTCTGGTGAACAGGCCGGAGCCGTGGACTCTGGGCAGGACGCCGACTTCTGCGGACAGGGGGCGAATCTCGTCCATCTGTCTGCCGTCAACACGCTTGCCTGCAAGCAGCCACTTCTTGACGACCTTCTTCTGCATCTTGTAGAAGCAGACGTCGATCTGTTCTTCAAAGTCCTCATACTTTTCGCCGAACTTTTCTGCGAAGTCGATGTGTGCCTTGGTCAGGCGCTCTTCGCGGACGTTCTTGTCGTCGGTGTCGAGGGCATATTCGATCTGATCCATGCCGTAAGCGCACAGATCGTCGAGCATTTCGTGGTTGACAGCAGCCTTTTCAAAGGTGAACTTGGGCTTGCCGATGGTCTCAACAATGTGGTTGATGAATTCCACGATCTGAACATTGGTGTTGTGAGCCAGCTCGATGCACTGGAGCAGGATGTCTTCCTTAATCTCCTTGGCTTCGGTCTCGATCATGACGACCTTTTCATGGGTCGAAGCGATGGTAACGAAGCACTGGCAGGCGTTGCGTTCGTCCTGGGAGGGGTTGACGATGAACTTGCCGTCGAGGTAAGCGACATTGGTGGTAGCGGTCGGGCCGTTCCAGGGGATGTCGGAATAAGCGATGACAAGAGAAGAACCGATGGAGCAGACGATCTCAACGGGGTTGTCGAAATCCTGTGCAAGGATGGTGTTGGTCAGAACAACATCATTGCGGAGCTCTTCGTCAAACAGCGGGCGCATGGGGCGGTCGATCAGACGGGAGATCAGAATGCCGCGCTCGGAGGGACGACCCTCGCGGCGGTTGAAGCTGCCGGGAATACGGCCGACGGCGTACATTCTTTCCTCGACCTCGATGGTCAGGGGGAAGTAGTCGATGCCGGTCTTGGGCAGCGGGGAAGCAGTTGCGGTAACGAGAACGACGGTATCGCCGTAGCGGCAGATAGCTTCTGCATTTGCAAGCTCTGCGACCTTACCGGTTTCCACGGTGAAGGTACGGCCACCGATTTCCGTCTCAAAGATGTGATGATTCGGGAATTGTCTGTGCGTAATCATTTGAATACCTCCTGTTTTTTATCGTGCATGGGAGGTTTAGCACTTGAAGCTGCCGCCGAACTTCGGCAGTACCTTCAACTGCTAAAATGGCTCCCACGCGTTGTTTCGTGAAAATGGGCGACCGTTTGGTCGCCCACAGATCATTACTTACGGATACCCAGCTTGGCAATGATTGCACGATAGCGGTTGATATCCTTCTTTGCCAGATAGTCCAGCAGGCTGCGGCGATGACCAACCATCATCAGAAGGCCGCGGCGGGAGTGGTTGTCGTGCTTGTGTTCACGCAGGTGCTCGGTCAGCTCGTTGATACGATAGGTCAGGATAGCGATCTGAACCTCGGGAGAACCGGTGTCGCCTTCGTGGATGGCATTTTCAGCCATGATCTGTGCTTTTACTTCTTTGGAAATCATTGTTGTTCCACCTTTCTTAAATTCCCCGCATCTCTCAGTACCGGGACGGTGAACGACCGAAAATCGGAGCTTCCCCCGAAACCGTGGGATGGGGCATTGCCGGCAAGCCGCCAGCCTGATAATAGTATCACACCTTTTTTCAGATGTAAAGCATAATTTTCATATTTTCCTGTTATTTATTTCATTTTTCACGTAAAAAAGGGCAATTTTCCACCGTCACGCGTTTTGCGGCGCCTTACTCAACGGCCGTGGAAATCTGAATTGAGAATGACGTTCCGTCTTTCATGATAACAACAAAGCTGTTTCCCCTGTCATTACTCTGAATGTCCGCAATATCCAGCGCATCGCTCTCATTTATCAGGTCAAACAGAATGTCCTTGAAATAATTGATCTTCATACCGCAGCTACTCCGTCAAAAAAGGCGTACACCGAAGTGTACGCCCGAAAAACACACATCTCCGATTGCTGCGGCACAATCTTGCTTCCTTGCTTGTAGGCGTACGAAGCCGGGGCGTGTGTTTTTACCATGAGAAACACACGCCTACATTATGCAAGGAAAAATATTCGATTGTGCCGCAAGGCTATTGTAGCATATAAGCCGTGACATTTCAAGATTCGAAAAAGAATGCCGTGGCAAAAGTCGCGTTCCTTGACAGTTTCTTTTCGTCGATGTTATAATGAGGGAAAGAAAACTTTTGATTGGAGGAGACTCATATGGCAAACGGTTTACGTGTAAAATGTCCCGGCTGCGGCGAGGTTTATGATGTAGCCGGCAGCTGTCCGTGTGCAAAGTGCGGTGCGCCGCTCTATGCCTCCCAGCCCGCAATGCTCCATCTGTACCGGCTGGGCTCGCCGGTAGGTGTTGCAGTAGGCTTCGGCGTCTACGTTGACGGTCAGCCCTGCGGCTTCATTGCCAACAAGGAAACCATCCACATTCCCCTTCCCTATGGCCCGCACACGATCCATGTAGCCTCCGGCATGAACCGCAAATGCAATGATATCACGGTGGAATTAACGCCCGCTGCTCCGGTCGGCTACATGAAGGTACGCCTCAAGCCGGGCTTCTGGTCGAACAGCTTTGAACTGACCCCGGCAAATCCCGCAGAAATGCCGAATATATGAATACACAATAAGGGCTGCCTCACAAGCATCGTGAGGCAGCCTTTTTATTTCTGCGGTCTGCGGATCAAGCCCTCACACGGAGGTCAGATTTGTGTTTAT
>JAKSPM010000151.1 GCA_024404825.1 Clostridia bacterium | reverse complement strand
TGGAGTTCTTGTTTGCGCCGACGGTGCCGTCGCCGCCGAGACCCCAGAACTTGCACTCGATGGTGCCCTTTGCTGCGGTGTTGGGGACGTTTGCACGCTGCTTCAGGCTCATCTTGGTGACATCGTCATTGATGCCGATGGTGAACTGACGCTTGGGGCTTGCCTTCTTCATTTCGTCATAGACAGCGAAGACGGAAGCGGGAGGCGTGTCCTTGGAGCCGAGGCCGTAGCGGCCGCCGATGACGTTGATATCGGTGCGGCCTGCGTTTGCAAGCGCGGTCACGACATCGAGGTACAGGGGTTCGCCCTGTGCACCGGGTTCCTTGGTGCGGTCGAGCACAGCGATGGTCTTGCAGGTGGCGGGAATGGCCTCGAGCAGTCTCTTTGCGCTGAACGGACGATACAGGCGGACCTTGATGAGGCCGACCTTCTGGCCGTGTGCGTTCATGTAGTCAATGACTTCTTCTGCAACGTCGCAGATGGAGCCCATGGCAACGATGACGCGGTCAGCATCGGGAGCGCCGTAGTAGTTGAAGAGCTGATAGTTGGTGCCGAGCTTGCGGTTGACCTTCTTCATGTAGGTCTCTACGATTGCGGGAAGTGCATCATAGTACTTGTTGCAGGCTTCGCGGTGCTGGAAGAAGGTATCACCGTTCTCGTGGGAGCCGCGCATTGCGGGGCGTTCCGGGTTGAGGCAGTGCTTGCGGAATTCTTCCACAGCCTTCATGTCGCACATATCTGCGAGGTCTTTGTAGTCCCAAATCGCGATCTTCTGGATCTCGTGGGAGGTACGGAAGCCGTCGAAGAAGTTGATGAACGGAACACGGCCCTTGATGGCTGCCAGGTGGGCAACGGGAGCGAGGTCCATAACTTCCTGGACGTTGCCTTCAGCCAGCATAGCAAAGCCGGTCTGACGGCAGGCGTAGACGTCGGAGTGGTCGCCGAAGATGTTGAGTGCCTGAGCGGCAACCGTTCTTGCGGAGACGTGGAACACTGCAGGAAGCAGCTCGCCGGCGATCTTATACATATTGGGGATCATCAGCAGCAGGCCCTGGGATGCGGTGTAGGTGGTGGTGAGGGCGCCTGCGGCAAGAGAGCCGTGAACGGTGCCGGAAGCACCGGCCTCGGACTGCATTTCAACGACCTTTACGGTGTCGCCGAAAATGTTTTTCCGACCGGCAGCAGACCACTGATCGACATAGTCTGCCATCGGAGAGGAGGGGGTGATGGGATAGATGCCGGCTACTTCGGTAAACGCGTAGCTGACATGAGCGGCGGCGGTATTGCCGTCCATGGATTTCAGTTTTCTAACCAAAATTTTTACCTCCATATTCAAGGGTGCAGCTTTTCTGCGCCCTATTTTTGACGTTTACATCATAACACCAAAGTCGGCTTTTGTAAATCAAAAAAGTGAAATCCAGGACGAATTTCTATGAATTTCCGTCAATCGCAGCCGAATTCTGACAATACAGCGCTCCCCTGTCATCTTTTTTCGTCAAAACGAAGCCAAATTCCGTTATCTGCACGGATTGTAATTCTTATCCGATTGGTGTATGATGAAGAAAATCAAACGTTGAGGTGATATAATGGAACGCATTTTTGAAAGCATGGAGCAGCTGATCGGCAATACGCCGCTCATTCGTCTGAAACGAATCGAAGAAAAAGAAGGCTTGAATGCCCGTCTGCTTGCAAAATCAGAGCGCTTTAATCCCGCCGGCTCCGCCAAAGACCGCGTGGCAAAGGCGATTTTGGACGATGCCGAAAAAAACGGCAGACTGACAAAAGGCACCGTCATTATTGAGCCGACCTCCGGCAATACCGGCATCGGCTTGGCTGCTTTAGCTGCCTGCCGCGGCTTACGTGCCATCATCGTCATGCCGGACACCATGTCCATGGAGCGCAGATTACTCATGACCGCCTACGGTGCAGAGCTTGTTCTTTCGGACGGCTCGCGCGGCATGGCAGGCGCGATTGAGAAGGCAGAGGAGCTGGCCGCGACCATCCCGAACAGCCTGATTGCAGGTCAGTTTATCAACCCGGCAAATCCCGCAGCACATTATGAGACCACAGGCCCCGAAATTTATCGCGACACCGACGGCAAGGTGGACATCTTTGTTGCAGGCGTCGGAACGGGCGGGACGATCTCCGGCACGGGAAAATATCTCAAAGAGCAAAACAAGAACATTGAAGTGATCGGTGTCGAGCCCGCAGGCTCCGCCGTGCTTTCCGGCGGCAAGGCAGGTCCCCACGGTCTGCAGGGCATCGGTGCGGGCTTCCTCCCGAAAAACCTGGATATGGATGTGCTCGACGAGGTCATCACCGTAACGGAAGACGAAGCCTATGCGGCAGGCCGCGATTTAGCACGGCTGGAGGGTCTTCTTTGCGGCATCACCTCGGGTGCCGCGCTCCACGCCGCCATCGAGGAAGCCCGGCGCGCGGAAAACACAGGCAAGACCATTGTGGTGCTGCTGCCCGATACCGGCGAACGGTATCTCTCCACGCCGATGTTTACGGAGGAATAATCATGCCGTTTTTTATCATTCGTGACGATATCACAAGGCTCCATGTCGATGCCATTGTCAACGCCGCGAACAATTCCCTGCTCGGAGGCGGCGGTGTGGACGGTGCCATCCACCGTGCGGCAGGGCCTCGCCTGTTGGAAAATTGCCGCACGCTCGGCGGCTGCGAGACAGGCGATGCAAAAATCACAAAGGGCTATGACTTGCCCGCAAAATACGTCATTCACACGGTCGGCCCAATCTGGTACGGCGGGAATCGAAACGAGCCGGAGCTGCTTGCCTCCTGCTATCGCAAATCGCTTGCACTGGCGGCGGAGTACGGCTGTGAATCGGTCGCCTTCCCCCTGATCTCCGCAGGCGTCTACGGCTACCCGAAATGCGATGCCATTGACATTGCAAGCTCGGAAATCAGGGCATTTCTGGAAAGCTCTGACATGACGGTCTATCTCGTCATTTTTGACCGTTCCTCTTTTAAGGCGGCAAAGACCGTTGACCCCGATCTGCAAAGCTATATTGACGAGCATTATGTAAACCTCCATGCGGACTCCGAGCAAGTGTTCCGCCGCAGGCAGAAAGCCGCCATGGAACAAGACGCCTGTATGATGCCGCCGATGATGGCAGCAATGCCGCA
>JAKSPM010000150.1 GCA_024404825.1 Clostridia bacterium | reverse complement strand
GCCAGATTCGAACTGGCGACCTCATCCTTACCAAGGATGCGCTCTACCTACTGAGCTACAGCAGCGTATGAAAATCAACTGTTTTTGACAGCTCGTTTATTATATTCGGCAACGAGAGAAAAGTCAATAGGTTTTTTGAAAAAAATCAAAACCTACAAAACGGAGAAGAAAATGCACGGCGATTTTGGGCAGGATTCCGAGCGCTTAATGGGCAGAAAAAGACGGTTTGCCACTTTATCACACTAAATAAAAAATTAAGTGAAATTCACAAAAAACAATAGACAAAAATGTGCGATTTGTGCTATAATTTTTGATAAGATAAAATAGTTGTATGATTTTATCAAATTCAAAAAAAGGAGAATACAAAATGAGAATGTTCAAGAAATCTCTGGCGATCATTCTCGCAGTCGTGATGGCTCTTTCCTGCATCAGCGTAGTATCTGCTGCAGACAAGGCTTCCGGCAACGGCGATAAGATCCCCGAGGCTCCTAAGGGTTTCAAATCGACAACCTTTAAGGAACAGAACACCTATCAGTACGCTGATGATGAGCTCGTCCGCGCCATCATTGTTATGGACGGCGAGGCAAGCGCCAATGTTGCTGAAAACGGCACCACGAGAGCCGCTTCCAACACCGCAAAGCTTGCAAAGCAGCATCAGGGTCTGATGCAGAAGATGGATTCCAAAAAGATCAGCTACAAGGTCGGTTACGAATATACCGAGCTTCTGAACGGCTTTGCAGTTGATGTCGCCTATGGCGATTTGGAGGCTATCTCCAACATGGACGGTGTCAAGACGGTTTGCATCGCAAACCACTATGACCTGCCCCGTTATGATGTCAACATGGAAGCATCCAACGAGATGACCGGCCTTGCACTTGCACATGACTTCGGTTTCATGGGCAGCGGCATGGTAATTGCGGTTCTTGATACCGGTATGTCTGCAGGCCACGAAGCATTCCAGGTCTATGACGGCATGCTCGAAAAGGCAGCCATCTCCAAGGCCGATGCAGAAGCTTACATCGCAGAAGCAGGCCACGGCAAGTACATCTCCGAGAAGATTCCCTTCTCCTATGACTACGCCGATAACGACAACGATGCAGAAGACAGCACCAACGGCCACGGCCCTCACGTCTCCGGTATTAGCGCCGGCTACGCTGAGGCAGAAGACGGCGCCATCACCTTCATGGGTGCTGCTCCCGATGCACAGCTGCTTGAGCTCAAGATCTTCATGGATGACCAGCCCGGCACCGACTCCTCCATTTACTTCAAGGCACTGGAAGATGCGTACAAGCTGAACGCTGACGTTATCAATATGTCCATCGGCGCGCCCTGCGGCTTCACCTATGAGCCTGAACTCGACGAAATTTTGGACAATATTTACCAGACCCTCGAGGATGCCGGCGTTGTCTGCTGCATTTCCGCAGGCAATGAAAATTCTCAGGCTGCCTACTCCTCCAACTGGGCAGGCGACGGCTATGTGACCGCTGACTATGCCGACTACGGCGTTACCGGCAGCCCCGCTACCTATGACGGCAATATGTCCATTGCCTCCCTGGAAAACATCGCATATCCGACCTATGTTCTGACGATCGGCGATCTGGTCATTCCGTACTACGATTCCGATGAAAACTTCCAGTTCTACAACGCAATGAAGGGCTTGGAGGCAAACTACGTCGATTGCGGCTTCGGCTATGTCGAAGACTTTGAAGGCGTTGACGTTGCAGGCAAGATCGCGCTGATCTCCCGCGGCGACATTACCTTCCAGGAGAAGGTCGATAACGCAGCAGCGGCAGGCGCATGCGCAGCTCTCGTTTACAACAACGATGCAGGCATTATCTATATGTCCATCGATCCTTACAAGATCCCCGCAGCTTCCCTGTCTCAGGAAGACGGCCTTGCACTTCTGGCACTGCTGGAAGAAGATGCTCCCGAAGCAAAGAAGACCGTCAGCGTTGACAGAATTGATACCAAGCCCGCAAAGCGTGCAGATGACGAAGAAATCACTGCAACCTACGCAAAACTGCCCGAAGACGGCGACCCCGTTGTGCTTTACAGCGAAAAGGACGGCGTCATCATGGCTTACTCTGCAGAATCTGCGGATGACGGCGAATATATCACTGCATGGAACCAGAACACCGAACCCGCTACCGTGAGTGGCAACACGCTGACCGCAGCATGGGACGATGCAGGCGTTCTCTATGCCGTTGATATGGAAGACGGCACCTGGGCATTCGTTGACGAGTACGAATACGACTACAACGACGAAATGTACCTGCTGTACAACGACGGCACCTATGTCGGCACGATCGGTGAACAGACGGATGATGCCATCTACTACATCCTGGAAGAATCCGGCGACGGCTACAAGTTCCGCAACGAAGCGAACGACCTGTACCTGACCATCAAGAACGGTATGTTCTACGATACCTCCAAGGCTTCCGAAGCAACGGTCCTGTCCTTCTATGTCGTTGACGGCGAAGGCGGCGATACCCCCATCGAGCCGGTGGAACC
The DNA here is from genome assembly GCA_024404825.1 of Clostridia bacterium. Classification (GTDB taxonomy): domain Bacteria; phylum Bacillota; class Clostridia; order Oscillospirales; family Oscillospiraceae; genus JAKSPM01. The sequence continues at coordinate 680 of JAKSPM010000150.1, read as the reverse complement.
CATCGTTGACCCCACCGCGCCCGTGATCGAATTCCCCGTGGAAATGTCCGTTGTTGACAATGCCGATGCATGGCTGATGAGCGACTTCAGCTCTTGGGGCTGCACCCCGAGCCTGACCCTCAAGCCCACCATTACCGGTGTCGGCGGCGACGTTGCTTCCGCTGAGTATAACACCGAGGACGGCTATGTTGTCTACTCCGGTACCTCCATGGCAGCTCCGAACGTCACCGGCTACATGGCAGTTCTTCTGAGCGCTCTGATCGAACGCGAGACCTCATCCAAGGTCGAACGCGCTGCCAAGGCAGAGTCCCTTGCTCAGAGCACCGCAATGGTGATGGCTGACGCTGACGGCTATCCCTACAGCCCGAGAAAGCAGGGCTCCGGCCTCATCGACATCATCTCCGCACTCAATACCGATGCATATGTTGTCGATCCGATCCAGAATCTGTTTGACAGCGTTGACGGCGAATGGGAATTCTCCTTCACCGTGAAGAACGACGGCGACAAGGAAATGACCTATGCCGTTGATCCGATGGTTATGTATGATTATCCTGCTGCCACTGATTTCGGCACTTACAACACTCTGACCTCTGACTATCTCGCAGTTGGCGGCTTCTGCCCGTCCGAGGATTATCCCGATGTTGACCAGTCCAAGTGGTATCACGAGGCTGTTGACTTCG
>JAKSPM010000015.1 GCA_024404825.1 Clostridia bacterium | reverse complement strand
GCGTTCAAAAAGTTATAGTTTCGTGACCGGTGCGGCAAATGCCGCACCTGAAAAGGAACTTTTCAGGTTTTCGCGTGATAAATCACACGAAAACGGTCACTACACTGCAACTTGGTTGAACAATTTGCGCATTTTACTGCGCAAATTCCGCAAAACTTTGTTTTGCGGGCGCGGTTGACACCGCGCGTTCAAAAAGTTATAATGTATTCGGAAAAATACGGAAGCGAGGTAAAGATATGATCGCACACGGAAAGGAAATCAAAGTATTCTCCGGCAACGCACACCGGGAGTTTGCGGAGGGCATCTGCCGCGAGCTCGGCATCGATCTCGGCGACAGCGTCGTGACCTCCTTTGCAGACGGCGAAGTCTCCGTCTCTGTCAACGAGACCGTCCGCGGCTGTGATGTGTTTGTAGTGCAGCCCACCTGCAAGCCGGTCAATGACCATCTGATGGAGCTGCTCATTATGATCGACGCATTCAAGCGTGCCTCTGCCGGACGCATCACTGCTGTCATCCCCTACTTCGGCTACGCACGGCAGGACCGTAAGGCAAAGGGCAGAGATCCCATCACCGCAAAGCTCGTTGCCAACATGATTACCGCCGCCGGTGCAGACCGCGTTCTGACGATGGACCTGCACGCTGCACAGATTCAGGGCTTCTTTGATATTCCCGTGGATCATCTGCTCGGCAACCCGATGTTTGCAAAATACTACCTTGAAAAATTCCCGGAGCCTGAATTCAATCATCAGGATTTCGTTGTCGTCTCCCCCGACGTCGGCTCCGTCACAAGAGCAAGAGCCTTTGCCCAGAAGCTCCGCATGGAGCTTGCCATCGTTGACAAGCGCCGTCCCCGCGCCAACCAGTGTGAGGTGATGAACGTCATCGGCGATGTGAAAGACAAAATTTGCATCCTCTTTGACGACATGGTCGATACTGCAGGCTCTCTTTGCAACGCCGCAGAGGCACTGGTCAAAATGGGCGGAGCAAAAAAGGTCTACGCCTGCGCGACCCACGGCATCCTCTCCGGCCCTGCCATCGGCCGCATTGAGGAAAGCTACATTGAAGAGCTGATGCTGCTCAACACCATCCGACTGCCGGAGCAGTGCACGAGTGCAAAGATACGCCAGCTCGATGTCAGCCCGATGTTCGCAAAGGCCATCAACTGCATCTGCAACAGCACCTCGATCTCCAAGATTTTCTGATATGCTGTTTCGTAAATCTGACTGTGACTGGATGATCGTCGGTCTCGGCAACCCCGGCAAGCAGTATGAAAAATCCAGGCACAACATCGGCTTCCGCGTTTTAGATCTGCTTGCCGAGAAATTAAACTTAAAAATCAACCGTTCGAAGTTCTCCGCCCTCACCTGCCTTGCGACCTACAAGGGGCAGAAGGTGCTTTTTGTCAAGCCGCAGACCTTTATGAATCTGTCCGGCCTTGCCATCGGGCAGGCGGCGAAGTTCTATAAGATCCCGCCCGAGCGAATTCTTGTGATCTTTGACGATATTTCGCTCCCGGTCGGCAGAATCCGCGTGCGGCCGGATGGCTCTGCCGGCGGCCACAACGGCATCAAATCTGCCATTTTTGAGTTGCAAAGTCAGGCGTTCCCGCGGGTCAAGGTCGGCGTCGGTGCAAAGCCGCACCCGGACTATGACCTTGCAGACTGGGTGCTTTCCTCGTTCTCCGCGCAGGAGGAAAAGGCGCTTGCCCCCGCCATTGAAAACGCAGCCGAGGCTGCGCTGTGCGTGCTTGAAAAAGGTACGACGGATGCAATGAATCACTATAACGGATTGTAAATTCAATCAGGACAACTTTTACGGAAAGGGGGGTCATTCCTCTCTTTCCGCGTTCCTGCGTGGAAAAGGATAGTTTATGGAACTACTTTCAAAATCCCTGCAAACGCAGCAGGTGTATAAAAGCCTGCTTGCGGCACAAAAGAAAAACGAGCCGGTCGCTGTTTCCGGCGGTCAACAGATCAACCATGCCCATCTGATCTCCGCATTTCATGCCGAGACCGGCAGACCTGTCGTGGCGATCTGTCAGGATGACATGGCAGCAAAACGGATGGCGCAGGATTTAGAGGCCTTTCTCGGCATCCCCGCCTGCGTCTTGCCCTCCCGTGACCTGACATTCTATGACGTTTCCGGCGTATCGAGGCAGTGGGAACAGAAGCGTCTTCGCATTTTCTATGAACTGCATCTCGGGCAGGTGCCGGTTTTGGTCACCTCCTTAGAGGCGGCCTGCCTGCGCACGATCCCGGAGCAGACGCTGCTCGATGCGGCAATCACCTTGACGCAGGGCGGACAATATGACATTGACGCGCTCTCAGAGCGCTTGGTCAGAGCAGGCTACTGCCGCTGCACCTTAGTTGAGGGCGTGGGGCAGTTTGCCGTACGCGGCGGCATTTTGGATGTGTTTTCGCCGAGCAGCGACTTCCCCGTACGAATCGAATTTTTCGGTGACGAGCTGGATGCCATGGGCTTCTTTGACCCCTTGACCCAGCGTCGGACAGAGAACACCGAGGAGGTCATTCTGCTTCCGATCTGCGAGACGCAGACAGCGCTCCACCCCGGCGGAAACGCCGGTCTGATCGACGACTTAAAAGACCTGATCGCACGACAAAGGCGCAGAAAGCTGCCGAATGAGGCCTTGATCCGCACCTTGGAACAGGATATTTCCCATTTAGAGGGTAATTTGAGTCTGACCGCCGCCGACCGCTACATGGCATTGATCTACCCGGAATTTGCCGACGCATCAAGCTATTTCCCGCCCGATGCCGCCGTTTTCTTCTGCGATTACGGCAACCTCACCCGCGCGGCAAAGCAGCGCACCCAGGAGCTCGGCTTACAGCTTGACAGTCTGCTTGAAACCGGCATCCTTTTGGGAAGTCTGTGCGAATTTTCGCAGGATTTTGAGGATTTCTGCGGCAATACCGCGCAGAAAATGGTGGTCTACATTGATTCCTTCCTCGGCGCACGCTACCCCGATTCCTTGCCGCCGAAGCAGCTTCTGAATTTCGTTGCGAAGCAGCTTCCCTCCTACGGCGGCAATCTGGAGACCGCAGTCAGTGACCTCAAGTTCTATCAGAAGCACGACTACGCGACCTTCGTTCTCTGCGGCAACAAGCGGCGCGGAGAAATTCTTGCCGAGATGCTGCGCAATAACAATGTCTCTGCCTTCCTCGCCTTCCCTGCCACGCAGCTTCCGAAGGCGGGACAGATCCTGCTGACAGACGGCTCTCTGCCCTTCGGCATGGAATACCCGGAGGAAAAGCTTGCCATCGTTACCGAGGGGCAGCTCATTTCCCGCCCGGAAAAGCACCGCCGTCAGGCGAGCAAAAAGCCCACCAACCGGCAGAAGCTGTCATCGTTTGCAGACCTTTCTCCGGGAGATCTGATCGTCCATGAGTATCACGGTATCGGCCGCTATGTTGCCATGGAGCAGATGAAGATGGACGGGGTCATCAAGGACTATGTCAAAATCGCCTATCAGGGCAGCGACACCCTCTATGTTCCCGCAACCCAGTTAGACCTCATTTCCAAATATATCGGCGGCGGAGAAAATGCCGCCGTGAAGCTCAACAAGCTCGGCGGCGACACCTGGCAGAAAACCAAGGCGCGCGCAAAAGCCGCCGCCAAAGACCTGGCTGCCGGCCTCATCAAGCTCTATGCCGAACGCAAACGTTGTGCAGGCTATGCCTTCGCAGCGGATTCTCCGTGGCAGCAGGAATTTGAAGAAAACTTCCCCTATGCCGAGACGGATGATCAGCTCCGCTGTATTGCCGAGATCAAGGCCGACATGGAAGCCCCCATCCCGATGGACAGACTTCTTTGCGGTGACGTCGGCTTCGGCAAAACCGAGGTTGCCCTGCGTGCAGCCATGAAGGCCATTCTTGACGGCAAGCAGGTCGCCATCCTGGTCCCGACGACCGTTCTGGCACGTCAGCACTATCTGACCTGCATCAGCCGCTTCCGCGGCTATCCTGTCAACATTGATGTGCTCTCCCGCTTCCGTACCCCCGCCCAGCTCCGGAAGACTGTTTCGGATATCCACGCAGGCACGGTCGATCTTGTCATCGGCACGCACAAGCTGCTGCAAAAGGATATCGAATTCAAAAATCTCGGCCTTCTGATCGTTGACGAGGAGCAGCGCTTCGGCGTAACGCACAAGGAGCGGCTGAAGGAACTTGCGAGAGGTGTGGATGTGCTGACGCTCTCGGCTACGCCCATCCCGCGAACGCTCAACATGGCGCTTTCCGGGCTTCGCGATATGTCCACGATCGAAGAGCCCCCGCAGGATCGTTACCCCGTGCAGACCTTTGTGATGGAGCACGTGGATGCCGTGATTATGGACGCCATGCGCCGGGAGCTTGAACGCGGCGGCCAGGTCTACTACCTCCATAACCGCGTGGAATCCATCGAGCAGTGCGCCGCAAGGATCAAAAAGGCTCTTCCGGAGGCCTCCGTTGCCGTGGCACACGGGCAGATGAATGAGGAACAGCTCGGCGATGTGATGCAGGCAATGTCTGACGGTGAGGTGCAGATCCTCGTCTGCACAACCATCATCGAAACAGGCATTGATATTCCGAACGTCAACACGCTCATTATTGAAGATGCCGACAGGCTCGGCCTTGCCCAGCTTCATCAGATCCGCGGACGCGTCGGCAGAAGCAACCGCCATGCCTTTGCCTATCTGACCTTCCGGCGCGGCAAGGTGCTGACCGAGATCGCCGAAAAGCGGCTCGGTGCCATCCGCGATTTTGCAGAGTTCGGCTCCGGCTTCAAGATCGCCATGCGCGACTTAGAGATCCGCGGTGCAGGCAACCTTTTAGGAGCAGAGCAGTCCGGCCACCTGATCTCCGTCGGCTACGATATGTATTTGAAGCTGTTGGAGGACGCCGTCATTGAAGAGCGCGGCGACAAGCGGCCTGCCGAGGTCGAATGTACTGCCGACCTCTCCGTCACGGCGAACATCGCAAAAACCTATGTATCTTCCGGCGAACAGCGCATGGATCTCTACCGCCGCATGGCTGCCATCCGCTCCAAAGAGGATGCCGATGAGCTGCTTGACGAGATCGTTGACCGCTACGGCGACCCGCCCAAGGGCGTGATGAATCTCATTGACGTGGCACTTCTGCGTGCCGAGGCAGCAGGGTGCGGCATCTGTGATATTTCGCAGAAGAGCGATCAGCTTCGTTTCACCTCCGTACAGGCTAATTTCGAGGCCGTTTCCGTGATGTGCGCAGAGCCGGACTACAAGGGCAGACTGTTCTTTGCACCGAATTCCGACAAGCCTGCGCTGACCCTTCGCCTTCGCAAGGGTGACGAGCCGCTAAAGCAGGCAGAACGGTTTGTCCGCCGTTATGCACAGCTCGTCTCAATAACATAACATTTGCCGGGGCAGGTTTGCCCCGGCTTTACATTTTCCTGATTCTTGAAAAATAATTATTGACAAACGATAATTGCAGTGCTATCCTTAAGGCAAAGCTACAGGAGGTATCCGCCTATGAAACAACACTCCGCGTTTTTGTCCTCGCTTGCGACCCTGCTGTGCATGGCCACGCTGATCGCACTTTGCATCTTCGCCGTACCGCTCACCAGATGGTATGTCGATTTTCGGGCAATGCGGAACTTTCTCACGGTTGTGATCGTCATTATCTTCTACGTATGTGCCGTTCCCGCCATGCTCGCGCTCGTGTGTCTTTTGTCCCTCCTGCGCCGCATCCACAAAGGGAAATCCTTTGATGCACACAATGCCCGCCTGCTCGCCCTGATCGCCTGGTGCTGTCTCGCCGTTGCAGCTGCCTGCACCGTCGGAGGCTTCTTCTATGTTCCGTTCTTTCTCATTACCGCCGCAATGCTGTTTTTGTTCCTGATCGTGCGCGTTGTCCGCAACTGCTTTGTAACAGCCGCACAATTACAGGAAGAAAACAACCTGACGATTTAAGGAGGGCTCGGATGATTGTTGTGAATCTGGATGTCATGATGGCCAAGCGGAAGATGTCTTCCACGGAGCTGTCTGAACACATCGGCATTACGCCCGCGAATTTATCCATTCTGAAAACCGGAAAAGCACGCGCCATACGGTTTTCGACCCTGGAGCTGATTTGCCGCGTGCTGGATTGCCAGCCCGGCGATATTTTGGAATTTCGAGAGGAGGAGTCCTAATTGGATAACGAAAACATGAATCCGCAGCCCGGGTTTACTCCCGTGCCCACACCGCAAAACAGCTATGTTCCTCCACGCACCACACAGCGCTTTTGTCCCGTGACCGATACCCGGGATATTTTCCTGGCAAGTATGCTGCTTATTTTCTGCATCATGCTGGTCGATACGCTGTTCTGGTCGACCGCAGGCCTGTTTGTTTCCATCAGCATGGGAATGATCGCGATTTTTTCCTTCCTTTACCTTTGGAAGTACCGGAAAAAGGTGACGATTTACAGCCTTTTCTGTGTGTTCGCGACCCTGCTTTTGGATGCCAGCTTTACCTTCCACGATGATACCTGGGTCAAGTTCTGCACCTTTGTAATGTGCGTGGTACTGCTCTCATCCTGCTTCCTCGACCTGACGCAGGTGCGCCGTCATATCGCAGGAACGATCTATGCCATCGGCGATTTCTTTTGGCTGATTTTCCCCATGACCTTCGGCCGGATCGGCCGCGGTCTGTACGCTCTGTTCCACAAGCAGGAAGAAGACGGCTCGTTCCGCACCAGAAGGATCGGCGCCGTGCTGCTCGGTCTTGTGATTGCGCTCCCGCTCGTATGTATCATTCTGCCGCTGCTTTCCTCCTCCGATGCCGCCTTTGAGGCCCTGATGGGGAAGATCCGCATGGCAAATATCCTGCACTTCATCATTGCCGCACTGTTCGGCCTGTTCCTCGCGGTTCTGCTGTTCGGTCAGCTCTACTGCCTGGGAAGAACGAAGCGGCAGCAGAAGGAAACGGCCGGAAAGCGCGGGATCGAGCCTGTTGTCGTTGTTTCCTTCCTGAGCGTCCTGTGCCTGATCTACGCCATCTATGTTGTCTCTCAGCTCGCCTATTTCTTTGATGCCTTCCGCGGCCTGCTGCCGAAAGACTACACCGTTGCCAAGTATGCACGGCGCGGCTTTGCGGAAATGTGCGTGCTGTGCGTCATCAATCTTTGCGCGATCATCTTCTCTTTGATGCTCTGCCGCAGAAAAGACGACAACCCGCCCAGAGGCGTCCGTCTGCCTGCACTGCTGCTGTGCCTGTTCTCCGTGCTGCTCGTGGCAGTGTCCATGTCGAAGATGCTGCTCTATATCCAGAGCTTCGGCATGACGAGACTCCGCATCCTGACCTCCGGGTTTATGCTGGTGCTCGACGTCTTGTTTATCTGTGTCGGCCTGTGGCTGTTCATCAAAAAGTTCCCTTATCTGAAGTTTGCCGTTGCCGCGGCTGCCATCGTGCTGCTCGCGTTCAGCTTCGGCAATGTAGACCGTTTCGTTGCCCGTTACAATGTCCACGCCTATCAGAGCGGCAAATTGGACAGCATCGATGTGGAGACGCTCGGCGATCTTTCGTCTGCATCTGTTCCTTATCTTGTGGAGCTGCTTGACGATTCCGACCCGGCCGTTGCAAAACAGGCAAAGCGTGAGCTCCACGATGACCTGGCGGAATTCTACTTCTATGAGGGCTTTGACTCTGACAACGAAGAAAGCGTCTACGCAGGCGAACGGCACTATGATATCCGTGGTTTCAACCTCGACACCTACCGTGCAAGAACGCTTCTGCGTGACAATTTTGACCGGGTCAACCCTTTGAAAAGCGACGATTTTACTGATTGATAAATCCCTGCTGCCGCACGAAAACGTGCGGCAGCTTTTTTCTGTTTGCGGGGAACATGTCCGGTCTGCCGTCGTCTGTGAAATGAATTAAAAAATAACAGGAATTTCGGCAAGAATCTTGATTTTGTTACCGAATCGTTGTTGAATTTTCAGGCGATACTGAATTATAATAAATAAAGAAAAAGCTGTTCTTTCAGCATACAGTTGAGTAGAGGAGATCACCCCATGGCAAAAGGCAAATTTCAAAAAACACACGCAGCCGGCAAGCACCCGAAGGCACTGCGCAACACGTTAATCATTCTCGGTTGTACCGTATTCGCCGCGGCACTGGTCGCCGTCGGCTGCGCCTGCGGTCTGTTCGGCGGTGCAAAGTCAAATAAAATTGCGGACAACGTCTACATTGCAGGCGTGGATGTCGGCGGTCTGACCAAAGAAGAAGCGACCCAAAAGCTTCAGTCCGCACTCGGTGAGATCTACACCGGAAAGTCCATGAATGTTACCCTGCTTTCCGTTCCGCAGGAGCTGTTCCACGCAACCATCGAAGAGGTAGCACTTCCGACTGATTCCATTCTGAATATTGCCTCCACCGGTGCCGCTCCCGAGGTCGATGTAAGCACATTGGAAAATGACCCCGAGGAAATGCAGCCGGAGGTTGTTGAAGAGCTCCCCGAAGAGGAAACCGAAGTCCCCGTTGAGGACGAAGGCCGCCTGGACGGCAAGGAAGAATTTGCCGTTCTGGAGCTTTCGGAAGACAAAGCAAAGTTTGCAATCGACATTTCTGCTGCAGTCAATGCCGCATATGCCGTTGGCCGCAAAGGTCAGGCAGCTCCCAAGCAACGCCTTGACCTCGATATTTCCGATTATGTGCAGTGCGATGAGGCCTTTATCCGTTCCACGCTTGAGCAGGCCGCCGCAGAAGCACAATCCGATTTTGTTGCCTCCGCAGTCAAAGACGGCGTGACCACCGAAATTAACGTTGAAAACGAAGACGGCACCATCGAAAAGAAAACCGTCGATGCTTTGGAGCTTACCGTCGGCGCACCGAAGCGTGAGCTGGACGTTGATAAGCTGTACGACCTGATCCGTGAGGCCTACGGCAAGGCGATTTTTGAGCTTGATTATGACCTTGTCGAGAAATATCCCGAGGTGATCGACCTCGATGCTCTGATGAAAACCTATGGCACAGAGCCTGTCAACGCTTCCTACGACGAAGAGACCTTCGCCGTTACGAAGGAAACGCTCGGCTTCGGCTTTGACAGAAAAACCGTGTTAGAGCAGTTAGAGCAGGCGAAGCCCGGCGATATTATCACCGTTCCCCTGACTGATCTGGAACCGCCCATCACCGAAAAGCTCTTAAAATCCGTGCTCTTCTCCGATGTACTCGGCTCCTATGATTCCCCTCACACCGCCGATTCCAACCGTACGCACAATCTGGAGCTTGCCTGTGCTGCCATTAACGGCACCATTATCAAGCCCGGTGAGGTCTTCTCCTTCAACGACATCGTCGGCGAACGCACCTCTGCAAAAGGCTACCGCGAAGCAACCGCCTATGTCTCCGGCGGCGATTTGAAGCAGGAAACCGGCGGCGGCATCTGCCAGGTCGCATCCACGCTCTATATCAGTGCCCTGCAAGCAGAAATGGAGATCCTCTCCCGCGCAGAGCATATGTATATGGTAACCTACTGCCCCTGCGGGCTTGACGCCACCATCTACTGGGGAAGCCTCGACTTCAAATTCCGCAACACCTCTGACTACCCCATCCGGATCGAGGCAAGCGTCTCCAACGGATATGTTCATTTCCGCATTGTCGGCACGGAAACAAGAGACTACACCGTGAAACTCGATGCCGTCTGCACCGCCTATGTTGAGCCTGTTGTTGACAAGGAAAACCAGACGATCTCCGGCAACTACTGCATCTACAAGTCCTATATCTATCGTTACGACGCTGACGGCAAGGAAATCAGCCGCGATTACATTGCCACCAGCCAGTATATGATCCAGCATACGAAAGATCTGGAGAGCCAGTTGGAAACCGAATCCACCACCGAGCCGACCGAGTCGTCTGATCCCGAGCCCACCGAACCGACCGAGCCTGAACCGACAGAGCCCGAGCCCACGGATCCGACAGAGTCTGAGCCCACAGAAGATCCTCCCGGAGAACTGACTCCCTAAGTCCCCTTAAATCAATATTCCACAGAAAGCCGGAAAACACGAAGATGCTTCCGGCTTTCTATGATACTGACCGAATTCCCGCAGAAAGGCGGTAACAACATGAAACGTACGATCTCCATTCTTCTGCTTGCCTGCATCTGCGCCCTGTGCGCTTGTACAAAGCAGGCAGCGCAGGCGCCCTCGCCTGTTGAGAAGGGTATTCGCTTTTTAGAATCGCAGGAGGCACAAGATCCCGGCGAGGTAGCCGAGGTCCTTGCCGAAATCCGTCAAAAGGAGTTAGATGCGGCTCGCGAGCAGAAAATTGAATCGCTTCTGTCCGGAGAAGTCAATGTCTGGAGTCAGTTCCGGGACTTTGTCATCCTCGGCGACTCCCGCGCTGTCGGCTACTGGGTATTCGATTTTTTGGATAAAAGCCGCGTTCTGGCAGACGGCGGCGAGACCATCGCCAATGTGCCCGACCGTTTAGAGGGCATCAAGGCGCTGAATCCCTCCTATATTTTCCTGTGCTACGGACTGAATGACGTCAGCATCGGCTACTGGGACACCAAGGAGGAATATGTGGAGGCCTTTGCCGAAACGATCGCTTTGCTGCAAAAAGAAGTGCCGAATGCGAAGCTGATCGTCAGCTCCATCCTGCCCGCAAGAGATCCCGCCTTTGACCTTGATTCCAGTTGGCGACAGATCCCCGAATACAGCGCTCTGGTCGGCCAATGGTGTGCGGAGCATTCCATCGCCTTTGCCGACAATGATGCCATCAGTGAAACCTATTCCTATTACTGGCAGAATGACGGCATCCATGTCATGCCCGAATTCTATCCCTACTGGGCTGCCAATCTGATTATTGCCTCTTGGGAGGACACCGATGAATAAAACAACATTCTTTGCCGTCGGCAGATGGGTCGCGATCCTGGCGGCGGTCATATTCCTCATTTGCACCTTTTCCTCCGGCAAGATCAGCAAAACCCCGTTAGAAGCCGTTGAAAAGGCAGTACTCGGCAAAGTCGATACCACGCATTTGGAAGGTTCCGATGCGCAGATCCTCCACCGCGACTACGGTCTTTCAGCAAACGACTACGATGGCTTCGTGCTCTACAGTCCGAAGGATTTTATGGATCCTGAGGAAATACTGATCGTGAAGCTTGCCGACACGAATCAGGCAGAGCAGGTCGCCAGCGCCATGCAGAAGCGGCTGGACGAGCGAACTGCCGTGTTTGATAACGGCTACGGCCCCGCACAGTATGATCTTTTGACCAAGCATTCCGTGATCCGTACCGAGGGGAACTATGTTCTTCTCCTGGTCAGCGAAAATGCCGAAAGCGCGCTCAAGGCATTTTTGAAGGCGCTGTAAAGGAGGGAAAACGATGTCATTCAGTACGCTGCTTTTCCCGTTTGTTTTCCTCCCGATCGCTATCATTCTATATTACATCTCTCCGAAAAAGATCCGCTCCGTGACCCTGCTTGTCCTCAGCCTGCTGTTTTTCGCATGGGGCAATCCCGCCTACCTGCTTCTGATGCTTTGCAGCATCGCAATGAACTATTTTGCAGGATTGGAGCTCGGGCACCATCTGCAGGCAGAAAACCACAGGCGGGCAAAGACGGTGCTCACCGTCAGCGTGATCGCAAACCTGCTCCTGCTCGGCTTTTTCAAGTATTACGGTTTCCTGCTGGACAACATCAACGCTCTGCTCCATCTCAAGCTTCCCGTGCGGACCTATCTTGCACCGATCGGTCTTTCGTTCTACACGTTCAGCCTGCTGTCTTATCTGTTTGATGTCTACCGCGGCAAAGCGGAGATGCAGAGGAACCTGCTCTCGTTCAGCCTCTATGTCACCTTCTTCCCGAAGCTGATCTCCGGCCCCATCATGCAGTACCATGATTTTGAGGCGCAGCTTATATCGCCGCGAGTCAACCTGACCAAGCTCGGTGATGGCGTGCGGCTGTTCTTGATCGGTCTTGCAAAGAAGCTCCTTCTGGCAGATGTGATCGGAACGAGCTTCTATGCCATGCAGGCACAGGGGGTGCAGTCCACCTTCGGTGCGTGGGTCGAAGCCATTTCCTATACCCTGATGCTCTATTTTGACTTCGGCGGCTACTCCGATATGGCGATCGGCCTGGGCAAAATGCTCGGCTTCGAGCTGCCGAAAAACTTTGAATACCCCTACCTTTGCAGCAGCATCACGGACTTCTGGCGGCGTTGGCATATTTCGCTCGGCAGTTGGTTCCGCGACTACGTTTACATCCCGCTCGGCGGCAGCCGCGAGGGTCAGGCAAAGACGATTCGAAACCTCATGATCGTGTGGCTGCTCACCGGTCTGTGGCATGGTGCCAGCTGGACGTTCATCATTTGGGGCCTGTACTACGGAATATTACTGATCTTAGAAAAATTCGTGCTGAAAAAAGTTGTCGATGTGCTGCCGTCCTTCCTGCGCCACCTGTTAACGGTACTGCTCGTCGTGGTCGGCTGGGTATTTTTCTTCTCCGGCTCGATCTCGGAAGCCTTCGGAACGATCTCGCGAATGTTCGGCAAGGGTGCATTCCTTGACTCCACGGCAAAGTATTATTTCTCCGGCTGCTGGAAGATCCTCCTCGTCGGCATCTTCGCCTGTTTTCCCATCGGCGCCCGCATCGGGATGCAGGTCTACCGCCGCTCCGAACGCGCAGTCGTTCTGCTTTCGGTGCTGTATTTCGGGCTCCTGCTTCTTCTGTGTATCGCAGCCATGGTCGGAGGCACTTATTCCTCCTTCCTCTATTTCCAATTCTGACGGAGGCCTGCTATGGAACAATCAAATATCACGCGAAAATCCGCAGCGCGCCGCCAAAGATTTCAGAAAATGCGGCAGCTGCAAGGAAGCACACTGACGGTCTGCTTCTTCGCGCTTGTGCTGCTGCTCGGTCTGATCTCCCTGTTTTCCTCTGACCGTGCCTTTTCCGATACAGAAAACCGTGCTCTCGCGCAGCGGCCGAAGTTCACATGGGACGGTGCCGCAAGCGGCCAGTTCGGTAAAGACTTCTCCGCTTATACGGCAGATCAGTTCCCCGCGCGCAACTTTTGGGTAAAATTAAACAACAAATGTGAGCGCATCCTTGGTAAAGAAGAGATCTCCGGGGTCTATATCTGTGATGATGACTATCTGATTGAAACGCCCTCCGCACCGAATGAGGAAGAGCTGGCTAAAAATTTAGCTGCTATCAACACTTTCGTCGAAGGCCATTCGGAGCTTGACTTCCATGTCTGCATCGTCCCGAATGCAATCTATGTCATGCAGGACAAGCTGCCGAAAAATGCACCGGGTCAGGATCAGGCAAAAGGCATTGAACAGATTCGACAGCAGCTTTCCGGCGTCAACTTCCCGGATGTGACAAAAATTCTCTGTGCCCATAAAGACGAGGCACTTTATTACCGCACCGACCATCACTGGACGAGTCTCGCGGCAAGCTACGCCTTTTCTCAGCTTGCACCGAGCATGGCGATCTCCCCGGTCAGTGATTATGATATCTATACCGTATCAAGCAGCTTTGAGGGCACGCTCGCAAACAAGTGCGGCATCGCCCCGCAGAAGGATATCATCGAGATCTATGTACCGAAGACGGACGTCATCTATAATGTAACCTTTTCCGGCACTTCGGAAACCGGGGAGGAAACCCCCGTCAGCCGCTCGATGTATGTGCGCGAACGCTTGAATGACAAAAACCAATATACGGTCTTTTTCGGCGGCAACTACCCGCTCGTCACCATCGACACCACTGCCGACTGCGGCAGAACGCTTTTGATGTTCAAGGACTCCTATGCCAACTGCATGGTGCAGTTCCTCTATCCTTATTTTGACCATATTCTCATGGTCGACCCGCGCTATTATACCGGCAGCGTCGCGTCCCTGATCCGCCAAAACAACGTGACAGACGTGCTGTTCTTCTACAATTACAGCACGTTTACGCAAGACACCTCGCTTGCAAATGCACTGATGTATTAAGTATCAATCAAAATCGGCAGGTACCCGAAAAGCAGGTGCCTGCCGGTTTTTTATTTTTATTAGATACGGAAAACTTTTGAGCAAGCAGGGCTTAGGTGCCCCCACCCCGCTGAAACGCAGCAATGACACAGCGACCGGATGAGGGCAGACCGGAGAGAGGAACGAACGGAGGCCTCCCTTGCGGATCCGGCCCTACGATTCGTGCGATAAACAGAAATTTACACTTTGAAAAGGCTTCTCCTTGAGGAGAAGCTGTCGAGCGTAGCGAGACTGATGAGGTGGAATAAGATTCTCATATATTGCAGGCTTTCCACCTCATCCGTCACGGCTTCGCCGTGCCACCTTCTCCTCAAGGAGAAGGCTTTGGCCTGTGCGTTAAACACAAATTTGTCATTTGCGAATCGGCAGTGGAGCGGGGGGCCTTTTTTCTTTTTTCCGGGAGATTCTACCGTTGCTTTTTCTGACGAAATATGGTATGTTTAATATGTATAATTATCGGGAAAGGAGGCGCTGATGCAATGAAACGGTTGATTCTTGTGCTATGCTGTATTTTTTTGCTTTTGACCATGGTTTCTGCCGCAGACGACGCGACCTCCGTGACCTGCCTGAGCACCAAAATCGTCCTTGCAAAAGACGGCTCCTGCACGGTCACCTCCGATATCAACGTGCATTTTTCCGGCTCGGACACCTCGTTCCGGATCCCCATGGGAAAAGACGCAAAGGTGCTCTCCTTTGACCGCAATTACGATATCGTCACCAAAAAAGATATTGACTATATCGTTCTGAAAAGCAACGCCGGTCTCTCCGGCGACCAGACCTTCCATTTGAGTTACAAGCTTCCGAATCAGGTCAGCGTGGTTGACGGCGTTCAGCAGCTCCGGCTGTCTGTTTTGCCGGGCGGCTATTCCTGCCCCATCGAAAAAGGCTCTTCGATTACGGTTGAATTTCCGAAGGAGTTGACCGCTCCGCCCGAGCTCTATTCCGGCTCTCATACGGACAACGCCTTCAGTGACTTTGACATCAAGATTGACGGCAAGACCTATCAGGCAACTCTGCTGCTTTCAAAAATGCAGGAGTATGACACGCTTCGTCTCAACGCAGATCTGCCGGAGGACTTCTTTGATCTTCACTATCTTTCCGGCACCACCCGCAGCTTCAACACTTATTTGTTCCTTGCGCTCATGGTGCTGTGTGTGATCTACTGGTTCTTCCGTCTGCGCAACGGCCTCATCATTTCCAAGAAGCGCAAGATCCTGCCGCTCAACCTCAACGCCGGCGAGCTTGCCTATCAGATCACCTGCGACAAGCCCGACCTGACCGCCATGGTCATGCAGTGGGCAAACCTCGGTTATCTTTCCCTCTACCGCAACAAAAAAGGCCGCATCATCATCAACAAGCGGATGGAAATGGGAAGTGAACGCCGCGAACTGGAGCAAAAGGTCTTTTACTCCCTGTTCCGTAAGGATGAATCTTGCGACGGAGGCAGCCTTCGTTACCGCTCTCTTTCCAAAAAGGTCTGCCAGCCCTTTACAAGCTACTGGGCACACAGGCTCTTTGACCGCCACAGCGGCAGCGTGATGATTCTGCGTGTGATCGGTCTGCTTGCTGCCTTTGTTATCAGCTTCATGACCTTTGACCTGCTGCTTGGCTCCTTCGCCTTCCGGTGGGTCCTGATCCCGCTTTTATCCATCCCTGTGACCTATCTCTCTTATCTCATCCAAATGGGTGTTGTAGGTCTGCTGCGCCGCCGGCGCGGACAGGCCATCGTCAAGGCACTCATTTCGATCATTGTTCTGTTTATTCTCGGCAAGCGTGCCGATTGCGCCGCCTTAACGGTGCTCAATATCCTTTTGCAGTGCTTCATCGGCTTCACCACGATGTTCGGCGGCCTGCGCAGCCGCTACGGTAAAGACAGGCTTATGCAGCTTCTCGGTTTCCGCAGATACCTGCGCGAGGCATCCAAATCTGACCTTCTGCGTTCCCTGCAAAATGACGGTCTCTATTTCTACCACACACTGCCCTATGCAGAAGTGCTCGGTTTGGGCAAAAAGTTCTCAAAGCTGTTCGGAGAGATCCGTATGGAGCCCTGTGCATGGCTGGAGGATGTCGGCGGCGTTCCTGTGACCGCAGGTGAATTCTATGATCTCTATGCCGAAATCGCCGCAAAGCTCCGTCAGGAGGACAACACCCTGCTGTCCCGCCTGCTGCGCACCTTTAAGAAGCAGAAGGCTCCGGCAGGCCGTTATGTCCGCAAACCGCAGCAGACATCTGCGCCCGCCAGGCGGCCACAGCAGACACAAACCGCACGGAAAGCAGAACCGCATATCCGTCCCCACCGCGTTCAGGAGCGGACCTACTCTCCGGAAGACGACTTTGACTATGTTTAATGAGGATTCACACCATGCAGTTTCATTTCTACGCTTTGATCTCCCGGATGCGCTATATCACCCGTTGGGGGCTGATGCGCAACACCTTCACGGAAAATATTCAGGAGCACAGCCACATGGTCGCCGTTCTGGCGCACGCGCTGGCGCTGATTAAGCGGGACATTCTCGGTGGGGAGGCCGATCCCGAGCGCTGTGCCGCCGCGGCTCTGTTCCACGATGCAAGCGAGATCCTCACCGGCGACCTGCCGACACCGATCAAATACTACAACCCCGACATCAAAACTGCTTACAAGCAGGTGGAGCGCGTCAGTGCCGAAAAGCTCTTGACCATGCTTCCCGAGCAGCTCCGCGACAGCTATAAGCCTTATATTTTTGAGGACGACCCCTCGACCCATGATATCGTGAAGGCTGCGGATAAGCTCTCGGCACACATCAAATGTATCGAAGAGCTGAAAGCCGGCAACCAGGAATTTGCCTCTGCCGCCGCACAGACAAGGCAGGCACTGATCGACCTGAAGCTTCCCGAGCTGGATTGGTTTATGGAACACTGCTTGGACAGCTTCCGCCTGGATTTGGATGAGCTTGAATAATCTTCCTGAAAAACGGAAAGACTGGAAGGGTGAATGATATGGATACGACCCGTTATACCACTATTTTGAGCACAGAAAACCTTGTGCTGCAGGCAGATTGCCCGGTACACGCAAAAAAAGTTCAATGCACCAAGGACACCCTGACCGGCAGCCTGTTTTTGCAGGTGCGCTATGTCAACCGCTGTGAGCGCATTGTAGAAAGCCTGATCCTTCGCGTAAGCATTCTCGAACACGGCAGTGAGATCGCATCGATCCGTTCTCTGCCAGTCTCCGGTCTGCGCGGAAAGCCGCATCAGTGCTTCGGTGATGAGCGAACGATCGTTCTGCCGCGCTGCGGAGATGCAATCAAAGTCTTTATTGAGCAGATCAACTTCTCCGACGGTTATCTCTGGCGTTCAAAATCCGGCGACACCACCCTTGCCATTGAGCCACCGGTGCGTATCTGCGGAAAGGCACAGCCCTGTCGACGCTCCGGCTACTGGTATTGCAGCTGCAGCATGGTAAACCCGGACAGCCGGGCGACCTGCGACTACTGCGGTTCGGAGGCGCCTCCCAAGCCGAAGGAGGTACTGCCTGTTACCGAGCCCACCTACTCCGTAGAGCAGATGCTTGCTTTAATTCAGGCCATGCCTTCCCAGGCACCCGCAGCAGCGCCGGAAACAATTCCCGAGCCTGTCTGTGAGCCTGTTCCGGAAAAGGTCGTGGAGGAAGCTCCCGCCGCAGAACCGGCCGCCGGGGCAGAACTTCCGGCACCGGAGGAAGCCCCCAAAAAGAAATCGCTGAAATGGCTTTGGGTCACTTTGATCGTCCTGCTTCTGCTCGGCATCGGTGCCTGTATCTATTTCGGTTTCCCCTACCCTTATTACAAATACTATCAGGCCAATCAGCTGAAGAACGAAGAAAAGTATGACAAAGCGATTGCCGCCTTTGAGGGTCTCGGCGATTACCGCGACAGCGCGGAGCAGATCGAGTCCTGCCGCTATATGAAGGCTGTGGAAGCCTACAACGCAGGCAACTACGCCGATGCATTAGAGCAGGCCGGCGTTCTCGGCTCCGACGATGGCAATGCGCTTGCACTCCTGTGTCTGCGCGATCTCAGCTATCTTTCTCTGACGCAGGATTATGATTATCTCTCTGCCAACAACTACATGGAGCGGGCACGCGGCTTCCTCCGCAACGGTGAGCCCGAGCCCGACTGGTTCCCGGATGTCCGGCAGCAAAGTCTCTACCTTGAGGCCGTGGAAAACTACGGCAAAGGCAACTATGCAGCTGCTGTCGAGCTGTTTACGCAGAGCGGATATGCAAACAGTGACGAATATATCACCCTCTGCTCTTACCAGGTTGCGAAAGAATACTACGAAAACGGCGAATATGAGCAGGCCGTTGAAGCCTTCCGTGCCCTCGGAAACGACGAGGCCGCCATGGCAGGGATGGATGAGGCCATGTACGCCTATGTGGAGCAGAACTTCGATCCCGACAACGAAACGACCGGTGAATACCTGTATGCGCTGATCGAGCGCGGATATGACGGAGCACAGGCTCTGTATGACGAGCTCTATGCCTGGACTGTGGAATTCACGCTGATTAGCACCGGCACTTTGAAAGACGTCAGTGAGCTGGTCTTCAGCTATTCCGTTACCGATGGTCCGCGCGACGGCTCCCCGCTTTCCATCACGATGGAGTACACCCTGCCCAACGGTGAAAAGAACACGGTCGTTCTTCCCGATGCACAGCTTTTCGATTCATTCGAACAGGTAAAATGGACCGATCTGCTGAGCGTGAAAGACAATACCAAAGGCACTTTGAAGCTCCGTTTCCTCATCACCGGCACAGATGACGTTTTATGGACCATGAACGCCATGATTTCTGAATAAAATGTAAAAATATGGATTTTCCAGATTGACGAAGCGGCTTTTTTCGTGTATTGTATAGACGAGGATATTCGATATCCTAACAGACTTCCCGAAAGCAGGTACCACTCATGCCAGAATTTGTCCTTACCCCCGCTCAGCGCGAGCTGATTCTCGCACTCATCCCCGAACTTCCCGTTTACCGTAAGAGAATGCGCATGTCTCAGGCAGACTTCGGTCATGCCATCGGCAAGAGCAGACAGAAGATTTCTGAAATTGAACGCGGCACGGCGCCCCTCGGTTGGGACACCTACCTTGCGATCATTCTTCTTTTGGCGACCCACGGTATGCTGGAGCCCTTTGGCAGGGATGCCGCGACGCTCGCAAGTATTGAAAAAATCATCGGCGGACGCTTCCGCTTCTGTTGATTACAAAAAGCCATTGCAGAGCTTCTGCAATGGCTT
>JAKSPM010000149.1 GCA_024404825.1 Clostridia bacterium | reverse complement strand
ATATGCAGGCGGGACGTTGTCCGTTTGGGTGTTAATCAAGCTTCATGCCACAGTTGCTGCAAAAGTGATCCTTGCCCGGAATGTAGGGATTGCCGCAGTTTGAGCAGAACCGAGATGCAGCAGGGTCTGCATTTACGGGAGCAGCGGGATAACACGGAGCTGCAGCAGGGGCAACAGGAGCGGGTGCGGGTGCTGCTGTGGGCGAGTTGGGGTCGAGCGGGCTGTCATCGAGATTGATTGCGAGGGTCTCTGCGTGTCTTAAGGGCGTCTTGCACTTGGTGCAATAGACGAAGCCGTCAGCAAACCAAGGACGAAAATCCAGATCGTAGTCGGTGTAAGTAACGATCGTTTTACAGGAATGGCACGCCTGACGGTACGTTAAACCGCTGTGCCAAAGTGCTCTTTTATATGCCATATTCAGCCTCCATAACAATTCGTGATTTCTCTTTTTCTGAATCACGTGGATTCATTATCGTCAGTTTATCACGTTTTTTTCAATTTTTCAATAGTGAACGCTGATACGTTTTTACTATCAGCCCGCAAAACATAGTTTTTCAGAATTTTCGCAGCAAACGCGAAAATTGCAATCCTCAGAAAAAAGAGGCACAGCGGGCTTTTCGTCGGAAATTTTCCTTTTCAAACCGCTTTTTTTCTGTTATAATGGTAGGACTGAAAATATATCGTGGCGGAATCGCCGCATTTTTCGAACAACAACGGAGGACGGACGATGAACAAGAAACTCAGCAGGCTTCTTAAGCCCGGCATGGCGCTGTATTTTATCATTCTGGTGCTCTTTGCCGCCGCCGCATGGTTTTGGCAATGGGATCTGAAGCTGCTTGCCGGAATCGAGCTCGGCGTGACGGTAGTCGTCTACGCATACTTCAAGATCAGCACCGCGAGCCGCAGGCGCAGTATCTCCTCCTACATCCAGGCGGCGACCGACACTTTGGAGACCGCCGCACGCGGCGATATGCCCTTCCCGATCGCCCTCGTCAAGCTCAATGACGGCGAAATCGTCTGGAACAACGACTCCTTTGCTGAGATGTCCGGCATCAAGGACACCCTCCTTGCCCGCCGCATCACCGATGTTTTCCCGACCATCAATGCCGACTGGCTGATCGCCGGCAAGCAGGAGGCACCGCAGGATGTGCGGCTCGGCGCAAGGCGCTACCGCGTGATGGGCAATGTTGTCCAGCAGTCGGACAAGCGCTCCGGCACCCTCCTCGGTACCCTCTATTTTGTCGATATGACAGACCTTCTGCACGTCAAGGACGAATATCTCCGTTCCCGGCCGATCGTCTCCATCATCCTGATCGACAACTATGATGATATCACCAATAACCTCCCCGATTCCGCCATCTCCGGCATCGACGCCTCCATTTACAACTGCGTCCGAAGCTGGGCGGACGCTGTGGGCGGTCTGCTGCGAAAGATCGAACGCAATCGCTACCTGTTCCTGATGGAGGCAAAGGATCTTGCCAAGGTCGTGGAGGAAAAATTCGCGCTTTTAGACTCCGTCCGCTCCGTCACCAATCCTGCAGGCATTGCCGCGACCATCTCCATGGGCATCGGCAAGGACGGCGAGTCCTTTGCCGAGGACTATGATTTTGCAGCTCTCTCCATCGAAATGGCACTCTCCCGAGGCGGCGATCAGGCCGTTATCAAGGATCGCTACAATTTCACCTTCTACGGCGGCCACAACAAGCAGACCGAGCGCCGTACCAAGGTCAAGAGCCGCGTGATGGCCTCGTCCCTGGGCGAGCTGGTTTCCCAGTCCGGGCAGATCTACATCATGGGTCACAAAAATGCCGACCTTGACGCCATGGGCGCGGCGTCCGGTGTTGTCTGCTTCTGCCGCAAAAAGGGCAAGCAGGCAAAGATCATTTACAATCCCGAGGTCAACGCCGCAGGCAACCTTGTCGAGCTGTTGAAGCAGGAGCCTGCCTACGAAAATCTCTTTATTTCCGGGCAGGATGCCTTAGTCGAGGCCGACCCGAAGAGCCTGCTGATCGTGGTCGATACCAACCGCCCCAATCAGGTCGAAAGTCTGGAGCTTTTAGAGTCCATCCAGCGTGTGTGCGTCATCGACCATCACCGCAGAGCCGCCGACTATATTGAACAGGTCGTGCTCAATTTCCATGAGCCGTCCGCTTCGTCTGCCTCCGAGCTCGTCACTGAGCTTTTGCAGTACAGCACGGAAACGCGTGACATTCTGCCCGTGGAAGCCAAGGCACTGCTGTCCGGCATCGTGCTGGACACCAAGAATTTTGCCGTCCGTACCGGCGCAAGAACTTTTGAGGCGGCCGCCTATCTGCGCTCCATCGGCGCAGACCCGGTGGAGGTCAAAAAGCTGTTCAAAAACGATATTGCCTCCACCCTCGCCCGCTATAAGATCATTCAGGCGGCGAAGCAGTACCGCAAGGATATCGCTGTGGCGCCCATCGACTATGCCGTTTCACGCACCATTGCCGCACAGGCGGCTGACGAACTTCTCAACATCTCCGGCATCGAGACCTCCTTCGTCCTCTATCCGCAGGGCGATCAGGTCATCGTCTCGGCACGCTCCATCGGCGACGCCAATGTGCAGATGATCTTAGAGCCGCTCGGCGGCGGCGGCAATGCAGCCACGGCAGGCGCACAGATCAAGGATAAATCCGTACGTGAGGTTTTGGATGACTTAGTCAACTCCATTGACCGGTATTACAGCGAATAACGCAAATTCCGCGTTCTCATTCACTCAGAAACAGGAGGAACAGATTATGAAGGTTATTTTATTGCAGGATGTCAAGGGCAAGGGCAAGAAGGGTCAGCTCATCGAGGTCTCCGACGGCTACGCAAGAAACTATATGCTGCCGCGGAAGATCGCCCAGGAAGCCACTGCCGACAATATCAACACCATGCGTATGAACGATAAGGCACTTCTGGAGCGTCAGACCAAAGAGCGCGAGGCCGCCATCGCATTGCGCGACCGTATGAAGGATATGACCCTCACCGTTCTTTGCAAGGGCGGCGGTGCAGGACGCCTGTTCGGCTCCGTGACCTCGCAGGAAATCTCCGACGCTTTGAAAAAGGAAGGCATCGACCTCGACCGCCGCAAGATCGTCATTGACGAGACCATCAAGACCGTCGGTCAGTATACCGTTAAATGCAAGCTGGGCTACGAGATCACAGCCAATCTGCGCATTGACGTGAAGGAGAAGTAAC
>JAKSPM010000148.1 GCA_024404825.1 Clostridia bacterium | reverse complement strand
AATTTCTGTTTACCAACCCGATTTTGTGTCATTCTTACAAGCGAAGCGACCGAAGGATCTTTTCCTCCGGTCGCATATCATTGAATTATTTCCCCGTAGAGCCAAATCCGCCTGCACCGCGGACGGTCTCGGAAAGCTCCTCCGTTACCGTGAATTCTGCGGCGATGTAGGGGGTGATTATCATCTGTGCGATGCGTTCTCCCGGGGCGATCTCCTGCGAAACGTCAGAGTGATTATGTAAACTTACAAACAGCTCTCCGCGGTAGTCGCTGTCAATAACGCCGACCTTGTTTGCAGGCGCTAAGCCGCGCTTTGTTGCCAGACCGCTGCGGGCATAAATAAGGCCTGCAAAGCCCTCGGGAATGGCAAGAGCCAAGCCCGTCGGGACAAGAAAGGTCTTGCCTGCGTCGATCTTGACCGGCGCATCCAGGCAGGCATAGAGGTCGGCACCGGCAGAAAATTCCGTGCCGTAGGTCGGAAGTGTTGCGCCCTCGCGTAAAATTTTGATCGGAACATTCTGTTTCATTTTGTTTTCTCCTTTTTCTTACCGACCTTTTGCCACAGCGGGAAGGTCATCGGCCAGAGCAGGCCTGCGATGAAAACCATGATAAAATAGACGATCATCCGCGGCCAAAGTGTATTCGGAATGAGGTGCCCGAGAACGGGCGTGAGGCTGTATTTCACACTCATGACGAGCGACACACCGAGCACGACCTTCAAAATCTGCCCCAAAAGCGGCGCGTGTTCTTCGTAAGGCACAAAACGCACCTGCAGGGGATAGAGAACTAAAAAAGCCAGGAATGCACCGAGCAGGGTATAAGCATTTTTGAGTGCTTCGTGGTAGTTTTCATCTCCCGGGGCGGGCTTCAGCTTGAGGTATGTGAGGAAGCAGCCGATCAGAATGAGGCACGGAATGATGAGGAAATACATTCTGCCGGGATGTTCATCCATCGTGCGGAACAGCGGCCAAAGCGCGAACAGCAAAATGAGCGAAATGCCTGCACCGACAATGACATCCATCAGCGTGTGAACGCCCAAATACAGGCGGGTGAAGCAGATCAGAGGCGCAAGGATCGGGAAAAATACCTTAAAAAAACGGCGCTTTGAGGTCAAGCCGAGGCCGCAGAAGGTGGACACGGCATTTTGCGCGTGACCGGAGGGAAAGCTGTAGCCTGTGGCACCGCCCTTGGCGGCCTGTACCACCGTGAAGCTCGGATCCTTGACCCACGGGCGCGGGATCTTCATATAAATCTTCAAAAACTGGATGAACACCGTGCTGATAAAGCCGGTAATGAGCAGGAAATATCCGCGCTTTTTATCGAAGCACCATAAAATGACCATCGCCAGTGCCATGAACACATATTGATTGCCTAAATGGGTGACGGCGCTCATAATGTTATCGAGCAGAGGGAAGCGGATCGATTCGAGGGTGCGGAGGAAGCCGAGGTTAAAGAAATTATCCATGAAAAGACCTCTTTTTGTTCTTTGTCAATATCTGAAATATAGCACAGAATGTTCGGAAAGTAAATAAGAACTCTCATGCGGAAAAACTTGCAAACAGGTAGTATGTTGTGATATAATCATACAAAATACAAACAATAGTGCATGGAGGAAATGATTATGTTTTTTGATGCGGATCGCTGCATTTACCGTAAGAGCCAGCTGGTGGAGGTCATTTGCCAGCTTCGTTTCCCGACCATCCTTTCCATCGGGGCAATGGAGCCTGTGAGCTTCCAGGAGGCAGTGCGCGGGGATTTCCCCCAGTATTCGGCACGCAAGGAGATCCTTCCGCCGAAGGTGATCGGGCGTCCCGGCGATATGCGCCTGGAGGAGCAGCCTCCGGTCACCAACTATCAGTTTATCTCTGCCGACGGCCGCTGGAAGGTCAACCTGACCAAGGACTTCATCGCGCTTGCCACCCCGGCCTATACCTGCTGGGAGGACTTTGCAAAGCAGCTCGACAAGGTTCTTGCCATCTTCATCGAAACCTATAAGCCCGCCTATTTTGAACGCGTCGGCCTTCGCTTTTTGAATGCCTTTTCCCGCAAGGCGCTTGACCTGGAGGATTGCAAATTCTCCGACCTGATCCAGCCGGGCTATCTCGGCCTGCTTGCCGAAGAGGATGTCGAGGAGCGCAGCTTTGCCAAAGCAACGCAGGAGGTCGAAATGGCGATGTCCGGCGGCTGTAAGCTCAAAATGCACGCAGGTCCCGGCATGGTGAAGAAGAACAACGTCGAAGACAAAGAGATCAAGTTCATTTTAGACAACGATATCTTCATGATGGGCAACATCCCCGTCAACCACAGCGCGGCCGCCTTAAACACCGTACATCTCAACGCCGACCGGGTCTTCCGCGGCGCCATTACCAAAACACTCCATGAAGCCATGGAGCCGGACTACATCGGGTGATAGAATGTATTTTTACGGAATCGACTGGACTTATATCGTTCTTGTTCTGCCTGCGATGATTTTTGCGCTCATTTGCAGTGCAAAGGTCAAAAGCACCTTCCAAAAGTATTCCGCAGTTCAAAATCTCTCCGGCCTGACGGGCTTTCAGGCGGCGCGTACCGTGCTCGATGCCAATGGCCTGCAATATGTGCAGATCCAGCGCGTTGCGGGCGAGCTGACCGACCATTATGACCCGTCACAGCAGGTGCTCCGCCTTTCGGACAGTGTCTATTCCATGGCAACGCCTGCCGCCGTCGGCGTAGCGGCGCACGAGGCCGGCCATGCCGTGCAGCACGCGCAGAATTATGCACCCTTTGCAGTGCGCTCTGCCATTGTCAAGGCAACGAATGTCGGCTCAAGACTGTCCATGCCGCTGATCCTCATCGGCCTGGTGCTTTCCGGTATCTCCAGATTCGAGGGGATGATTTGGGTCGCCTATGTCGGCGTAGCGCTCTACAGCCTGTGCTTCATTTTCCAGCTCGTCACCCTGCCGACAGAGTTCAATGCCAGCCGCCGCGCACTCAACGCCATTGAATCGGGACACCTGTTGTGGGACAAGGATCTCAAAGGTGCGAAAAAGGTGCTTCGTGCAGCGGCAATGACCTATGTTGCGGCACTTGCCGTCTCGGCGGCACAGTTTTTGCGTCTGCTGCTGATCGTCATGGGCAGCGACCGACGTAACAGAGACTAGAAGCCATGGGGCGTGTGTTCAGCACGCCCTTTTTTCATTTTTGTCCCGTTTTCAGGACAGAAGATGGTGTAAAATATTGTTTA
>JAKSPM010000147.1 GCA_024404825.1 Clostridia bacterium | reverse complement strand
CTTGCCGATTGCTTCCTCGCTTCCTATTTTTTTGCACTTACGCTGAATTGACATATGTGAAGCAGAAAAAACAAAAATTTTATGTGTTTCCACTTGAAACAGAAGACAAAAACAGTTATAATGGTTCGTAATGTCGGGCATTATCCCGATTCACCATCCAAACGAGAGGATTGATATCATGAGCGCATCCCGCAAAAAGAAAGAACGTAAGCTCCTCGAGGCCGAACAGGCTTCCCTGAACAGCGTAAAAACCGGAAAGGAAAAGAAAACCGGTCTCGACCGCGCATTTCGTGACGTGCTGATCATCGTAGGCATCATTGTTCTTGCCGCGATCGTCATTATTTCCTTTGTTTCCTGCCGCAACTGGAACCGTAAAAATGCCACCGTCGCAAAAATCGGTGACGAAAAGATTTCGGCTTCCATGATGAACTACGCCTTCTTTGACAGCGTTAACAACTTCTATGGTCAATACGGCTCCCTCGCCGGCTATATCATCGACCCCAACACCCCGCTTGACAAGCAGGTCTGCACAATGACCAGCGATGGCACCATGTGGTCTGACTTCTTCATCAAGCAGGCAGGCGAAACGCTCGAACACTACTACAACATCTGCGACGCTGCCGAGCGCGACGGCTTCAAGCTCTCTGACGAAGACAAGAAGGCGATCGACTCTGTCATTGAATCCTATGAGTTCCAGGCATCCAAGGTCGGTACCAACCTCGACAACTACCTTTCCTCTGTTTTCGGCAAAGGCTGTGACGAAGACTCCTTCAAAGACTATGTCACGCTGCAGATGACCGTTGAGAGCTACAACAGATACTTCGTTGAGAAGTATGAGCCCTCTGACGAAGACGCACTTGCCGCTTACAACGAAGACCCCACCAAGTATGATACCGTGACCTGCTACATGGTTACGAAGACCGCTTCCAGCTTCTTAAAGGCCGCAGAAGACGGCTCCCTGCCCGAAGTCGGCGATGCTGAAAAGGCAGAGGCAAAGGCAGCTGCTGAAGAAGCCGCAGCCAACTTTGACACCGCTGAGCTCTCCACCGCCTCCTACACCAAGGTCGGCGTTTCCGGCTCCTACGGCGATGAAGCTGCCAACTGGCTGTTCGATTCCGCCCGCAAGGCAGATGATACCGCTTTCTTTGCCAATAAGGACAACACCGAGTACTACGTCTTCAAGTTCGTCGAGAAGGACGACTACAACTACTCCACCGTCAACTGCAGATCCTTCGTCGTTGCTCCCGCTGCCCAGACGACCGATCCCGACGCTGCAAAGGAAGAAGCCACCAGAATCTACAACGAGATCAAGGAAAAGATCACTGCTGAGAACTTTGACGAAGTTGCAGCTGAGTACGGCTTGACCGTTGACAACAGCGAAAACCTCACCAAGTCCGGCCTCGACGATGCAGTTGTGACCTGGCTGTTCGGCAAGCGTTCCGCAAACGAGATCAAGGACTTCTCCTCTGACGGCTCCTACACCTTCTACATCTTCGACAGCGAAGGCGAAAACTGCAACACCCTGCGTGTGAAGAACACGATCCTGAGCGAAAAGTGGGAAGGCATCACGCACACCAACGAAATCAGCTACAAGGAAACGAACTTCAAGTATATCCGCACCGATATGCTCACAGGCAACTATTTCTCTTAAATCCGGTAAAATCACCGAAGCTTGCTGTAAACGGCTTTCGCTTACAGCAAGCTTTTTTCAGGAGGCACTATGGATCATCCCTTTCTCCGGGAGCAGATGCTGCTCGGCGAGATAGCAATGGATAAGCTCCGTGACGCACATGTGATCGTCTTCGGCATCGGCGGCGTCGGAAGCTACTGCGCCGAGGCGCTTGCAAGAGCGGGCGTGGGTGCGCTCACGCTTGTCGATAACGACACCGTAGGCGTGACGAACATCAACCGTCAGCTCATTGCCCTGCGCTCCACCTTGGGAAAGCCCAAGGCGGAGGTCATGCGCGAGCGTGTGCTGGACATCAACCCCGACTGCCGCGTTCGCGCCGTCTGCGAGGTCTACAACGAAGAAAATAAGGGCTTGTTCTTTGACGGTACGCACTATGATTTCATCGTAGACGCCATCGACACCGTCTCGTGCAAGCTCTCCCTGATTATGGCGGCAAAGGCGCTCGACATCCCCTGCATCAGCGCCATGGGTACCGGCAACAAGCTCGACCCGTTCTCGTTCCGCATCACCGATATCTCTAAAACAGAAGGCTGCCATCTTGCCCGCGTCATGCGCAGGGAGCTGCGAAATCGCGGTATCAATCACCACACCGTCCTGTATTCCGCAGAGCTGCCCATGCAGCCGGATCCGCCGGAAGCGCCGCCTCCCGGCAGAAGAAGCATCCCCGGCTCCGTTTCGTGGGTGCCGTCGTGCGCAGGACTGATGATGGCCGGCTACGTCATTCAAAAACTCGCAGAATAGAAATAACCCCCTCGGCAACAATAATGCCGGGGGGATTTTTTTGCGTAAATTCAACTGGAAGGCCGCGATTGCGGGGGCTTTGGCGGGGCTTGTCAACGGTCTGTTCGGCGCAGGCGGCGGGATGGTGCTCGTGCCGCTTATGGAACGAAATAAGCTCCTGAAGCCGCGAGAGATCTTTGCCTCGGCAATCGCCGTGATGCTCCCGATCAGCGCAGTGTCGTTTTTGATCTATTATCTGCGCGGAAGCGTTGATTTTACTGCTGCCCTGCCCTATTTACTCGGCGGCGCAGCCGGCGGACTTCTCGGCGGCTTACTGTACCGGAAGATCCCGACAAAGTTGCTGCACCGGGCGCTCGGTCTGTTCATCCTCTGGGGAGGGATCCGATGCTTTCTGTAATTGCAGGCCTCGTGTGCGGCGTGATTTCCGGCTTCGGCATCGGCGGAGGGAGCTTACTCATGATCTACATGACCGCCTTTGCAGGCCTTGCGCAAACGCAGGCGCAGGGCATCAATCTGCTCTATTTTCTGCCGACTGCCGCAGCTTCACTCATTGTTCATGTAAAAAACCGTTTTGTTGCGTGGAGAACCGTCATCCCTGCGGCGATTGCGGGCGCAATTTGCTCGGCGGCTGCGGGACTTTTGGCAAGCACCCTCGGAGATACCGTACTGAAAAAGCTCTTCGGAGGCTTTTTGCTCATCGTCGGCGCAATAGAGCTGTTCGGAAAACACGAAAAGAATTGACAATTGATAATTTACAATGGACAATTTGACTGCTGCGAGGTTGGAGGAATAAACAGAAATT
>JAKSPM010000146.1 GCA_024404825.1 Clostridia bacterium | reverse complement strand
CAATCTTGTTTTTCTTTGATTCCGTTTCTTCAATGTTCAAAAAAACATTCGCTTGTCTCCCCCTATGTGTTCTTTTCCCCTATTTTCTTCGAAGAAAATAGGGCCGCCGGAGGCAAACACGCTTTTACAATGATGAGGTATTTTTCGGCGCGATGGGGGCATCGCGCCCTACGACCTCAAAAGGCCGACAAATTTCTGTTTATCTGCATATCCGAAAAAATGACCCAGGTCCGGGAAACGGACTTGGGTCATTCTATTCGCATTATATATCCAATGTCTGCTGACCATCGCGCTCGATGTGCAGATGGTTGTAGGCAAGCTGCGTGACGCAGCGGCCGCGCGGGGTGCGGGTCAAAAAGCCGATCTGCATTAGATACGGTTCGTAGACATCCTCTAAGGTGATGGCTTCCTCGCCGATGGTTGCAGCTAAGGTCTCCAAACCGACCGGGCCACCGCCGTAGTTATGGATGATGGAAGAAAGCATCCGGCGATCAATGGAGTCTAAGCCGAGCTTGTCGACCTCCAACCGGGACAGCGCATGGTCAACGGCCTCCCTGGTGATGACGCCGTTATAGTAGACCTCTGCAAAGTCGCGCACGCGGCGCAGGAAGCGGTTGGCAATACGCGGAGTGCCGCGGCTTCGTGAGGCAAGCTCCAACGCGCCGTCGGGATCGATCTCCATACCCAAAAGCGTGGCGGAACGGGTAATAATTCTTGCAAGCTCCTGCGTGGTATAAAGCTCCAAGCGGAGCGACACGCCGAACCGGTCACGCAGAGGACTGGATAGCTGACCTGCGCGGGTGGTCGCACCGATCAGCGTAAATTTCGGCAGGTCTAAGCGAATGGAGTTCGCCGAAGGGCCTTTGCCGACAATAATATCAATGGCGAAATCCTCCATTGCGGGGTAGAGGATCTCCTCGACCGCGCGGTTCAGACGGTGAATTTCGTCAATAAAGAGAATGTCGCCGGGATTTAAGTTTGTCAGAAGCGCGGCCAGGTCGCCCGCCTTTTCGATGGCGGGACCCGAGGTCACGCGGATATTGACACCCATTTCGTTGGCGATGACACCTGCAAGCGTTGTCTTGCCCAAGCCCGGAGGACCGTAGAGAAGCACGTGGTCTAACGGCTCGCTGCGCCGCTTTGCAGCCTCAATATAGACAGCAAGGTTGCCCTTTGCCTTTTCCTGACCGGTGTAGTCGGCTAAGGTCTTCGGACGGAGGGAAAACTCCATCTCATCCTGCGGGGTGGCTCTTGTGGTGATGATGGGGGCATCCATCTGTTCGGAAAAATCAATGCTCATTCATTAACCTCCCATCACCATCGCGCGAAGTGCGCGGCGGACGATTTCTTCCGTGGTCATGTTTTCAACATCCACGCCCTTGAGGGCGGCGGAGATCTCCATCTGCCCGTAGCCGAGCTCGGCAAGAGCTGCCGTTGCAAGGGAGACCTTGTTGTTCTGCATGGGAACAGGGCTGCCGGAGGCAGAGAAATCTACCTCGGAGATGCCGCTTCCGAGCTTGTCCTTTAACTCCAGTACGATGCGCTGTGCCAGCTTTTTGCCGACGCCCTGCGCCATCGTAATGGACTTGTCGTCGCCGGTCATCACGGCAAGCGTGAACTGCTCCGGCGTCAGCACGGAGAGAATTGCAAGCGCGGCTTTCGGGCCGACACCCGTCACGCGAAGCAGCAGCTCAAAGCAGCGCTGCTCGTCGCGCGTGGCAAAGCCGAAAATATCAAATGCATCCTCGCGGATGTCGCAATGCGTATATAACCGCTTGGTTTCGCCGACATGAAGCTGAGACATCGTGTAGTTGGTTACACGGCAGCCGTAGCCGACACCGTTGCAGTCTACAACTGCAAGGTTTTCATCCAGGACGGTGATCGTTCCGTTGAGATAGTAAAACATTACGTATTCTCCTTTATTGTGCGGCCTAAAAGGGACGTTGCAGAGCGGGCATGGCACAGGGCAATGGCGATGGCGTCTGCTGCGTCATCGGGACGGGCGACCTTTTCCATCTTCAAAATGCGCCTGGTCATGTCCATGACCTGCCGCTTTTCTGCCTTACCGTAGCCGACGACTGCCTGCTTGACCTGCATCGGGGTGTACTCATAGAGGGGTACGCCTGCCTTTGCAATCGCAAGCAAAATCACGCCGCGCCCGTGCGATACGCCGATGCCGGTGGTGATGTTGTGACCCCAGAATAATTCTTCCACGGCGACGGCATCCGGCTTTGTGACTTCCAAAAGCCGCGTCATGTCATCATAGAGAATACACAGCCGCTCGGCAAACGGAAGCTCCTTCGGGGTCGTCACGGTGCCGTACTGCAAAAGCTGCTGCACAGAGCGCTCCGAGGTGATGAGACCGAAACCGGTCGTTGCGTAGCCGGGGTCGATTCCCAAGATCCGCATATCAGTCTAACAGGCCGAACAGGCTTCCGGCGGTCGCAATTTCCAGATACCAAAGCACGATGCCGGCAATGACGATCGCAAGCAGCGCCCATGCCAGCACCTTTTGCCAGGTGGGGCGGGGATGATAGCTATCATCCGAGAGCAGGGGAGCACCCTCTGTTTCTTCGACTTCTTCCGAAGCATCATTGACCGCTTCCGCAGCCTGCCCGGTCAGATCTTCGACCTGTTCAAATTCTTTGCGTTCCTCTTCCATGGTTTTCACCTCATTGACAAATCTTTACCTCATATATCATACCATTTTTTGCACGCCTTTTACAAGCCCCGCATACGGATTTTTCTCAAAAAGCCGCAACATGGACGAAACATTTGACAACCCCGCTTCGCCTGTGGTAAGATACAATGCGGGTGGAATTGACAATTGATAATTGAAAGTTGACAATTATGAATCAGATTGAAGACAAAAGCTTTCGGTTTGCGGTCAGAATCGTCAAGCTGTGTAAGCATATGCAAGAATCAAAACACGAATAAGTGCTTTCAAAGCAACTCCTGCGAAGCGGAACAAGTATCGGCGCGAATGTAGCCGAATCACAGCAGGCACAAAGCAGGGCGGATTTTATTTCCAAATTAAGTATTGCTCTGAAGGAAGCAAGCGAAACAAGTTAATGGCTTCGATTGATGAATGCAACGGATATTCTTTCGGAGAAGGAATATCAATCAATTTTCTCGGATTGCAAAGAGCTGGAAAAACTGCTCACAGCAATCATTATTTCCTCAAAGGATCAGTAAAAAGAAACCTTGAGTAATCGAGAAAATTGTCAATTCTCAATTGTCAATTGTTAATTTGAATACGCGGGTATGGTGGAATTGGCAGACACGCTGGATTTAGGTTCCAGTGGGCAACCGTGCAGGTTCAA
>JAKSPM010000145.1 GCA_024404825.1 Clostridia bacterium | reverse complement strand
CACAGGCCTCATTAACAAGGACACCATCGCAAAGATGAAAGACGGCGTGCTGTTTATCAACACAAGCCGCGGCGGTCTGATCGTCGAGCAGGACGTGGCAGACGCACTGCGCTCCGGCAAGATCGCAGGTGCCGGCATCGACGCACTCATCCGCGAGCCGATCACCTTTGAAAATCCCCTGTTTACCGCGCCGAACCTGCTGCTGACCCCGCACTTCGGCTGGGCGCCGTTCGAGGCACGGCAAAGGCTTTTGCAGATCGCAGAGGACAACCTCCGCTGCTTCTTAGAGGGTAAGCCGATCAATGTTGTGAATTAAAGCAAATCACCTCACGAAGCCGAACTTCGCGAGGTGATTTTTTCGTTATAACCATCGATATGCGTTTCACGCAGCCCGGGCGGTAAACAGAAATTTAGCGCACCAAAGGCTCCACCGCAGGGCGGGGCACCGGAGCGAAGCGGAGGCGTGCAGAGCTGAGCTGTCACGGTGAAACCGTGACTGAGGGGGTGGGAAGCAGTGTTGTCTGCGAAGTGCCCCCCTCAGTCGCTCCTTCGTCGCGCCAGCTCCCCCCCGTAAACGGGTGGAGCCTTTCCGTCGCTAAACAATAATTTGTCGATTCTTTGAACACGTAGGGCGCTAGAGCCCTGATGCGCCGAAAAGGGCGGTTCGATATACGCTTCGCGTTCGATATATGCTACGCACTCGATATATCTCTAGATTCGATATGCGCTGCGCGCGAGCGGCACGGTCAAGACCGTGCCCTACGGTTGATACGCTAAACAGAAGTTTTGTTCAGGTAAGGTAGCGCTTTTTTCTTGATTTCCGGCCAGCGTTCGGCGTCGGGCGCGGCGACCAGCCCTTGCTCCATCATGCGCTCTGCCTGCCTGATCGTGACCCAGCGGCTGTCGACCGTCTCCCCCTTTTGCAGGTAGATGGTCTTCGGCCTGTCGACGATCAGCAAAAAGACGTCGGTCATCGAATGGCGTGAGGAGCGGAAATCGGCGTCCAGCAGCAAAAAGTCTTCAGGCGCGGCCTCAATGCCTGTTTCCTCATAGACCTCTCGCACAATGGCGTCCCGCGTTGTCTCCCCTGCCTGCACCGCGCCGCCGGTGTTGCCCCAGAGGTTCGGGTAACGCAGCTTTTCGGGATCACGGAGGGTCAGGAGCATTTCCCCCTGCCGATCAAAAATTAAAGTAAAGGCGATCAGGTGATATTCGCCCTCAGAAAGTGCCTCGCTCCGCCCCTTGGTATAGCCCAGAGGCTGCCTTTTTTTATCATAGATGTCCCACTGCTCCATTTTCTCTCCTCCTTTCACAGAACTGCCCGCAAAGCATTGCAAATACAGGCAACTCTACTGTGAGTAGAATGGCATTCCACGATTGATTTACCCCGTACCCCGGGGCGTGGAGTGTAAAAATACGGTTTTTGCGGTACACTTTTCCCAGAAAGACCCGAAGGGAGGATACCACATGAAACCGTTTCTTCTTTCCACCGATTCCGGCTGTGATCTTGATGCAGCACTCTGCCGGGAAATGGATATTTCCGTGCTGCCGATGGAATATGAAATCAACTCCGAGCGCTTTTATGAAACGTCGCGCCCGGAGGAGCTTGCTGCGTTTTATCAGAAGATGGCAGAAGGTGCCGTCGTACATACGAGCTCGGTCAATATTGCAGACTATCTGCGCTTTTTTGAGCCGATGCTCGATCAAGGTCTGCCGATCATCCATATCTGCCTCGGCAGCGGCATTTCCAGCTCCTACCAGAATGCGCTTCTGGCCAGACAGGAGCTAGAGCTGACACGCCCCGATGCGAAAATATATATCGTTGATTCGCTCGGTGCCTCGCTCGTCTACGGGATGCAGGTGCTTCATGCAGCGCAGCTGCGGGACGAAGGCGTGCGCGCAGAGGATGTCTTTGAGGACTTGCTTGAATACCGCCACCACATCAGTCCCTACTACACCACAGGCAATCTGGAATATCTCTATCGCGGCGGCAGGGTCAGCCGGAGCGGCCTCTTCATTGCCAAAACACTCAACATCTGGCCGATCCTCAATCTCAGTGCTTCCGGTGAGCTGAAGGTCATCGACCGTGCCAAGGGTCGCCGCCGCGCCTTCTCTCAGATCTGCACCCGCATTGCGGAATTTGTTGAAGACCCGGAGGCGCAGACGCTCTATATCTGCCACTCCGACGCGCCGGAAATGGCTCGGGAATTTGCCGAGATGATTCAAAAGCAGTTCGGCTTCCGCGATATTTTCTATGCGCAGATCGGCGCGACCATCGGGGCGCACACCGGCCCCGGCCTCGTCTCGGCCTTCTTTTACGGAAAACCGCGGAAATAGCTATAAGGCTGCGATCCTGCGCTCCAATTCCTCATAAAATTTTGCCATGTGGATGCCGTCGACCAGCCCGTGATGGGCAAGCAGGGTCACGGGAAGATAGGTTTTCCCGTCTTGGTCAAAGGCCTTGCCCCAGGTGATGCGGACGTTGGAATCCGCAGGGCGCGGGGTCGGCTGCACAAAGGAAGTATAAGACATCCACGGCAGGCACGAAATAAATAACAGGCTGATGCCGTCCTCTCCGTCATCAAGCGTCGCATGGGTTTTCGCATACTCGTGCGACGCTTTTGCATCGGGAAGATAATCTGCAAGCGGTGCGCGGCAGTCTAAACGGCAGTAGGAATAGGTGCCGTCGTCGTGCATGACGGTGTGTGAGGTATCACAGTGGTCAAACTCGATGATTTGCCCGTCAAGGATCCGTCTGCGCAGCTCGGGGACCGCATTTGCCGCAGCGGAGACCTCATGCAGAAGCGTCAGGAAAAACGGGTAATCATGTGCCTTGCAATATTCGCGCAGACCCGATATGTCCGCATTGACCGTCACGCCCACATAGGGATTCTCCATTTTGGAAAAATAGGCAAAATGCTCCCTACGCGGGTAGGTTTCCATGTTGATTTCCCTGTATTGCATCGTAATTCCCTCCAAGTCGTTCTGCTTGCAGTGTAACATTGTTTATGTAAAAAAGCAAGCCGCATCGAAAAACCTGCATATTGAAAAACCCGCAAGCGGAACGGTCAACCCCGTTCCCTACAGACAAGAAACAGATAAATGATTGTTTAGCGTGCTGGCACCCATCCGTGTCATTGCGAGCCGATGAAATCGGCGTGGCAATCCGTCCGTAACAAATTTCGAACAGGAAGTTGTGAAATATCTGATTTGCAAGATGATATGCTAACAATTACCGCTGCAAAAATTGAAAGGGACAGATTTCGTGCATTGTCCGCAATTCAAGCCGCTTGCGGCGCAGAATGCGGCTAACAATGCTAGAGCAAGGCACGCCCAAGAAGCGGAGCCTTTGGCGAACGCTGATTGGCTGCGGGCTACTGCGCCACAACCAGTCTGCGGACTGGTTTCGCAATGACAGCTCAGGGAATGCATAGCAACTTATTAACCCGATAAAT
>JAKSPM010000144.1 GCA_024404825.1 Clostridia bacterium | reverse complement strand
CCCCAGGGTGAACCGGGTGTGGCCGCAACAAGTCAGAATGCGCTTCTTTATGAGCTTGCCTCACAATCGGTGGGCAACAATGCGGCGATTCCGATGCCGACCAATGTGATCAACTCTACGGGTGACATCACGGCATCCGGGACAACCGGAGTTACGCTGACGCCCGGTCAGTATCTGGTAAACTTTGAATCGGATGCAAGCCGCGGCAACACCGGTACCGTCGGCGTGGCATTGGCACTCAACGGTACTGCCCTGCCTTATACCGCAACGGATCTGAATACAAACGGCAGAGAGCAGCAGCGGCTTTCGACCTCTACGATCATCAATGCCACCGGGAATGATGAACTTACGGTAATCAACAACAGCGGCTCGCCGAACAATTACGAAAACAGCAGCCTCACGGTTGTGAAGCTGCAATAAGCAAAACCATCACCCCTATTCAGAAGGAATATTCTGTATAGGGGTGATATTATGTTAGTCGCTTGGCAGAGCAGCGAAGGCGGGCGCACACGCAGGTGCGCCCCTAACGCGATAAACAAATATTCAAGTCATTTTGCTTTACGCCGGGAGGCAACGGGCGCTCGGCGTTCTGCGCTCATCAATGAGGAAATGTTGGATAATGGAATTTGACAACAAATGCGTTAAAAGATATAATGATAAAGATGAACGGAGGTGACGAAAGTGCTCAAAGACAACAAAAAGGTGATATTTCTCAGCGCAGTCATCTGCTTTTTCGCGTTTTTACTTTTGGTTGCCTATGTGGTGCTCGGCGCGCCTGCGTTTCCCGCCGCGACCGTTGCGCTGATGGATGCGATTGCCATTCTCCTGATCCTTATTGCGACAATGGCATTCCTGCTGCGCAATTCTCTGCGCAAGACCCTCTACGCTTTCAAAAATATCGCACTGATCGGCTGCATTCTGTTTTCGTCTGTGCTTGTCATTGTGCTGCTGATTTTTCTGTTCCGCTTTTTCCGCACAGATGCGATTTCCCTGCCGAACATTTTTAAGGCAATCGTTCGCTTTCCGCAGCAGTTCTCCTATTACGCTCTGTTCGTCATTATTGCGATCAACGCGCTCGTAGGCATCAGCAATGTGGTGCTGATAAAGCATGAGGGTTTTTGCCTCAACAATGCCCTGAGCCTGATCGTCGCACTGTTTTATATCGGCAGCACCTTCGCGGTCTATTTCCTTTGCGACCTGCTGACAAAAAAACTGCTTGTGCCGCACGGCGGCAGGTTTGAGCCGATATTTTTGATATTACATATCGGCCTGCCGATGTTTCTGATGTTGATACTGTGCTATTTTGAGGCTATCCTTGCAGGCACTGCGATCATGGGCTTTATCACCGCACGGCACAAGGCAGCCTACGACAAAGACTACATCATCATCCTCGGCTGCTCGATCGACAGACGCGGCGGTCTGCTTCCGCTTCTGAAAGGACGTGTGAACAGCGCTGTTCGCTTTGCATGGGATCAGGAAATCGCATGCGGTAAGGCCGCGAAATACGTTCCCTCCGGCGGGCAGGGTGCCAACGAGATCATGAGCGAGGGTTCTGCAATGGAGCTGTATCTGCTGACCCACGGTGCCGAGGATTACGAGGTTTTCCCCGAAAAGAAGTCCACCAACACCTTTGAGAATATGCTCTTTTCCAAGCGGGTCATTGACAGCCTGCAGCCCGGGGCGAAAATTGCTTTTGCCACGACGAACTATCACATTCTCCGAAGCGGTATTCTCGCGCGGTACGCAGGCTTTGACGCAGAGGCCATTGCGGGCGATACGAAGTGGTATTTCTGGCCGAACGGCTTTGTGCGGGAGTTCTTCGGAATCTTGCGTATGAGCTTAAAATTCCATCTGCTCGTGTCGGCACTGCTGGCGGTTTTGTGCAGTCTGGTCGGTTTGTTCGCTTATCTCGGAAATCTGATCTGAATCGGAAAATATTGTTAATAAAAAGGACTTGACTTTTTCCGCCATGCGTGGTAGAATCAGGCCAATCAAACCGTTGAGGAAGAAATAGTACCCGTCATGACGGCGTTTCAGAGAGCTGCACAATGGTGAAAGTGCGGTACGATCGTAGGCGGCGAATGGGCTTCTGAGGGCAATCGAAACGCAGAGTTTTCTGCCAATGTGCGCCGGAGCGGCACTCCGTTAAAAAATGCTTCCGTATGATGGTACGGATCGAGCCGGGTGAGCAATCACCAATCCGGGTGGCACCGCAGATTTGAAAGTCTGTCCCGGAGATCGCATTGGCGATCTCCGGGACTTTTTATTTGTAAAAAAACTGTAAAGGAGCTGTAATTATGATTTATAACGGAGTGGATTTCAACAACTATTTCAAAAACTATCCCGACCAGAACGGATATTTCGGCAGCTACGGCGGCTGCTACATCTCTGACGAGCTGAAGGCCGCCATGGCAGAGATCACAGACGCCTATTATGCAATCTGCAAATCTCGCAAATTCATCAATGAGCTGCGCCGTATCCGCAAGGAGTTCCAGGGACGTCCCACGCCCATCACGCATTTGGAGCGGCTGAGTAATGCTCTCGGCAACGTGCAGCTCTATGCAAAGCGTGAGGATCTCAATCACACGGGCGCCCACAAGCTCAACCACTGCATGGGCGAGGCACTGCTTGCCAAGTACATGGGCAAGAAGAAGATCATTGCCGAGACCGGTGCAGGCCAGCATGGCGTTGCATTGGCGACCGCTGCCGCTTACTTCGGCATGGAATGTGACATCTACATGGGCGCGGTGGACATCAAGAAGCAGGCGCCCAATGTGGCTAGAATGAAGATTCTGGGTGCGCGGGTCGTGGAGGTCACGGAAGGCCTCGCAACCTTAAAGGAAGCCGTCGATGCTGCCTTCCGCGCATACTGCCAAGAGTATAAGGATTGCATCTATTGCATCGGCTCTGTGGTCGGCCCTCACCCCTTCCCCATGATGGTGCGCGACTTCCAGCAGGTCGTCGGCATCGAGGCAAGAGAGCAGTTTTTGGAGATGACCGGCGAGCTGCCCGATGCCATCACTGCCTGTGTCGGCGGCGGCTCCAACGCAGCAGGCTTCTTCTCCGGCTTCCTCAATGACCCCGTGGATATTTACGGCGTCGAGCCGCTCGGCAGAGGCAAAAAGCTCGGCGACCATGCAGCAAGCCTGTCTTACGGCACCGAGGGCGTCATGCACGGCTTCAACAGCATCATGCTCAAGGATGAAAACGGTGATGCCGCTCCGGTCTACTCGGTAGCAAGCGGTCTGGACTATCCCTCCTCCGGCCCCGAGCACGCTTTCCTGCGCGATCTCGGCAGAGTCAAGTATACGACGGTCGATGATAACGAAGCGATCGACGCTTTCTTTACCCTCTCGAAAATGCAGGGCATCATCCCCGCCATTGAGAGCAGCCATGCCGTTGCCCATGCCATCCGTTTGGCAAAGGAAATGAAGACCGGCTCGATCCTCATCAACCTTTCCGGCCG
>JAKSPM010000143.1 GCA_024404825.1 Clostridia bacterium | reverse complement strand
GTGCGGCATTTGCCGCACTGGTCATGAAACTATACGCGGCGCAGGCCCTTCGGATAATGGTTTTTGAGCACGCCGCCGGAGCATTTGCCCCAACCGAGGGAATACTCATCCACGCAGACAAGCGTCCAGCCCGATGCGTCGCAGGGAATCGTCTCACCGCGAAGATAGCGGGCAAGCTCGTCACAATCGGCGGGAAGGCGAAGGATGCTTTTTGCCTGTTTCAGCGCCAGTGCCAATGCATGATCCGGCTCGAAACGACCTTTTTGCACCGTGCCGAGCTGAAGCCCGGGGCGCAGAACCTTTAAGCCACGCAGGCAGGGAAGTGCCTCCGGTGCCAAAAACAGACTTTGCCCGAAGAAAACGGTTTTTCCCTGCGGAAGCTGTAAGCCGTTTTCGTCTGCAAAGGCGGAGCACTCAGCGGGGAGCTTTTCCCCAACGGCTGAAGTGACATCTCCCTGCTCGTCCCCGTCTTTGCGGAGCACGGCGGCAAAATGCCCCTCGCCCTTTAGCTTATGCGGCCAAAGACGGAAAGTATGCTCCACGCCTTCGGCGGGATCGCGGATCCATTCCGGTCGCCCG
The DNA here is from genome assembly GCA_024404825.1 of Clostridia bacterium. Classification (GTDB taxonomy): domain Bacteria; phylum Bacillota; class Clostridia; order Oscillospirales; family Oscillospiraceae; genus JAKSPM01. Next base: position 3,109 of record JAKSPM010000143.1, on the reverse strand, counting down.
GGAGAGAAAAACGGAATATCAACGATTTCCACGGAAAAATCCGGATGCGTATGTAAAAACGCGGAGATCACGCCCTCATTTTCCTCCGGGGAGAAGGTGCAGGTGGAATAGACCAGTCTGCCGCCTCCGCGCAGCATTTGCGCAGCAGAGGAAAGAATCTCCAGCTGGCGGGCGGCACACATTTTCACGGTGTCCTCGCTCCAGTCGGTGACAGCGGCCTCCTCCTTGCGGAACATTCCTTCCCCGGAGCAGGGAGCATCTACAAGAATTTTGTCAAACCAATGCGGAAAAACCTGCGCCAGGTGTGCCGGATGCTCGTTCAGCACCAAAGCATTCGTAATGCCGAGACGCTCAATGTTTCTCGAGAGAATTTTTGCGCGGTTCGGGACGATCTCGTTGCATACAAGCAGCCCCTCACCCTGCATTTGCCCTGCAAGCTGCGTGGACTTGCCGCCGGGTGCGGCACAAAGATCCAGTACCCGATCTCCGGGCTGCGCACGCAAAAGTGCAGCTGCCGACATGGCAGACGGCTCCTGCAGATAGTATACCCCCGCGTCATGATACGGGTGCAGACCCGGACGGGCCTCGGGGTCATATGTAAAGCCGTGCTTTTCCCATGCGATCGGGTCACGGAGAAACGGCAGCGCAGGCGGGGTGGCACATTTGAGAGGATTGAAGCGCAGACCGACATTGCGCGGAAGCTGATATTGCGCATCAAAAGCTTCAAATTCCTCGCCGAGCAGACGGCGCATTCTGTTGGTAAAAGCTTCGGGGAGCATAAGCTACCTCCTTCATCGAACCTAAGTCGGCTGTGTGCGACTTTTCAGACGATTTTCAACTTCGTGTCCTTGCTTTGCGTCAAGGCGATTATTCGGCAGAGAGCCAATTGTCAAACGGCTGTGCAAGATAGGCATCCAGCGCCGCCTTGAACGCGGGAAATACCTCGGACACACGGCCGCGGCCCTGAATCATCGGGTCAATGTGGCGCTTTTTGGCGGATACGCGGTACCATTCACCGGGCTGCTGCTGTGCACTTGTCAAAAGCCTTGAAAAGCCCCGATACTGCTTCCAGTCTGCGACGCAGTCGGGATGAGCGCATAGCTTGCCGATCACATCGGCTTCCGTACGCATCAAATCCTCACGCGAAAGAACGCTGCGAGAAATTGCCTGTGTCAAACGGTTTGCAAGTGCCTCCATGGCAAAACGATCTTCGTCGGAAACATAGACCTTGGAGCAGGAAAGCGCCGTGCGGGCAAAGAAAAGAGCAAGCTCCGGCGTTTGAAACATCAGCTCCGGCGCGCATTCTTCATTTGTGCCGACACGAAGATCGCGGTACAGTTCGCTCAGCTTATCCTTATCGGCAAAGCCGAAATTCAGCGCATTGCCGAAGGTATACTCCAGTCGGTCGCTCGATAGGCGCGGGGTGTCATTGTCGGCGATCGGGTAGACGTGATAGTCGCAGACCTCCGGAACTGAAAGCCCGAACTCCTCTAAAACCCGCAGAAGCTCCGCAGACGAGCGAATCACCTGCTCGGTATCGAGCTCGGTGGATTCCTGCGTCAGATAATCGCCGTTCATAAAATCGACTACGTGCGCAAAAACAGGAGTCGAAATATCGTGTAAGAGCCCGGAAACGGCCTGCTTCTCGTCCTGTGTGAAGTGCCAGACGATCAGCCCCACGCCGAGGCTGTGGTCATAGCGGGAGTAGGACGCACATTGACGGAATTTCGGGAACGACGTATATTCACAGCCGCAGTTCATGCCGACATCCTGCAAACGCTGCATCGGCGGGGTGCTGCAAAGCTGCGCGAGCACCGGCGGTATTTCTTCGTGATAGAGCCGGGACAGATCCATAACCATGCCTCCCACTTGTAAAATCTGACATTCTCACCCGCTATTGTAGCAGAGTTTGCCTGCCTTGGCAAGAGCATGAAAATTCACACGCGGCCTCTGCACCGCAACTTTTGGAGAATCGCCGCACCGATTTATTGCAAGCTGAAATCCTTTTTTTGCGGAAAAACGCAATAAGTACCGTCAAAGGAAGAACCATTGAGAAAATGGTTGAATATCGGACAATTCAATGTTAGAATGAATTTACACTTCGAACAAAAGAGAAAAAAAGGAAATAATCATGAAACGCAGTATCAGCTTGATCCTGCTGCTTGCTGTGACCGTCTGCCTGTTCAATGGCTGCATCTATACCGATTCTCTACAGTGAGAGACAATGTGACTGGTGCGATAAGCATCTGGTCTACTACTATACCTTCATCCGCTATGGCGATAACTTAGAGGGCAACTATCTGTGTGAAAACTGCCATGACGAACTGCGCGCATTCTATGACGTATGCTCTGTATGCGATTACTATTATGTATCGTACAATGAAGAAAACCTGACTGATATGTGCGATCATTGCGCAGGCTATTAAAAAGCAGAATGGGGAGCTGCAACGGCGGCTCCTTTTTCTGACCGGGAGGAAAGACCATGCTGCGTCTTTTGACAATGAATATTACACCGCTGGAAGACGATCGGATATTTGCCGAAGCCTATGCAAGTCTGTCGCCCTTCCGGCAGGAAAAAATCGACCGATACCGCTTCCGCAGGGATAAAAACCTGAGTCTCGGAGCAGGCTTGCTGCTGGACTGCGCACTTAAGGAGTTCTCGCTGCGCGAGCGGGAGATGCAATACGGCCTCGGCGAGAACGAAAAGCCGTATTTTGTTTCTGCGCCGGAGCTTCAATTCAATCTTTCCCATTCGCATACGCAGGTGCTTGCGGCGCTGTCCGACAGCCCGGTCGGCTGTGATATTGAGCAGGTAAAGCCGGTCGATCTGAAGCTTGCGAAGCGGTTTTTCCACGAGGAGGAATATGCGGCCATTCTCTGCGCGCCTAACGAGCAGGAGCGGCAAAGGCTGTTCTTCCGCTTTTGGACGCTCAAGGAAAGCTACATGAAATGCACGGGGGCAGGCTTCCGTATGCCGCTGGATTCGTTCTGCATCCGGCTGCTTGATCCGCCCGAAATCGTAGGAGAAAAGGTCTTTTTCAAAGAATATGACATCCCCGGCTATTGCGCGGCACTGTGTACGAAAAACCATACGCCGATGCCGGAGCTT
>JAKSPM010000142.1 GCA_024404825.1 Clostridia bacterium | reverse complement strand
CCTTTAACAAAACGAAAAACAGGCTGTCTCACCGCGAAGATGAGACAGCCTGTTTGTTTGTTATTCTTAGTACATTCCGCCCATGCCGCCTGCACCTGCTGCAGCGGCTGCCATGGCAGCGTCTGCCTGAGGATCGGGCTTATCGGCAACGAGGGATTCGGTGGTCAGAACGCAGGATGCGATGGAAGCTGCGTTTTCCAGTGCGGTACGGGTAACCTTGGTCGGGTCAACGATGCCGCTCGGGATCATTTCGCAGTATTCATCTGCATAAGCGTTATAGCCGTAGCCGGGCTTGCTGCTGCGAATCTTTTCAAAGATCACGGAGCCGTCAACGCCGGCATTCTGTGCGATCTGACGGATGGGCGCCTGCAGAGCCTTTGCAATGATCATTGCGCCGGTCTTTTCGTCACCATCGAGTTCTGCGATCAGCTTTTCAACAGCGGGGATCGCATTGACAAATGCCGTGCCGCCGCCGGCAACGATGCCTTCCTCTACGGCTGCTCTGGTTGCGTTGAGCGCGTCCTCGATGCGGAGCTTCTGTTCCTTCATGGCAACCTCAGTCTGTGCGCCGACGCGGATGACGGCAACACCGCCGGAGAGCTTTGCAAGGCGTTCCTGCAGCTTCTCGCGGTCATAGTCGGAGGTAGTGATATCAATGGTGTTCTTGATCTCGCGGGTGCGGTCTTCGATGGCCTTGGGATCACCGCAGCCGTCAACGATGGTCGTAGTGTCCTTGGTGATCTTGATCTGATGTGCGCGGCCGAGATCGGAGATCTGCGCTTCCTTGAGGTCCATGTTGAGGTCGGAGGAAATGACGTTGCCGCCGGTCAGGATGGCGATGTCGCGGAGCATTTCCTTTCTGCGGTCACCGAAGCCGGGTGCCTTGACGCACACGCAGGTGAAGGTGCCGCGCAGACGGTTGACAAGGATGGTCGCAAGGGCGTCGCCCTCAACATCCTCAGCGATGATGACCATCTTCTGGCCTGCCTTGACGATCTGCTCGAGTACGGGCAGGATCTCCTGAATGGAGGAGATCTTTTTATCGGTAATTAAGATGTAGGGGTCGTCGATGACGGCTTCCATCTTGTCGGTATCGGTAATCATATAGGGGGAGATATAGCCGCGGTCGAACTGCATACCCTCGACAACGTCGAGCGTGGTTTCGGCAGTCTTTGCTTCCTCAATGGTGATAACACCGGAGGAGGTGACCTTTTCCATGGCCTCTGCGATCAGCTTGCCGACGTTTTCATCACCGGAGGAAACGGCGCCGACTCTTGCGATATCTTCGCTGCCCTTGATGACTTCACTGTTTTCCTTGATGGCTGCGACTGCGGTGTCAACTGCCTTCTGCATACCCTTGCGCATGACCATGGGGTTTGCACCGGAGGTCACATTCTTGAGGCCTTCGTGAACGATTGCCTGTGCAAGGAGGGTCGCAGTGGTGGTGCCGTCGCCTGCTGCGTCGTTGGTCTTGGTTGCGACCTCGCGGACAAGCTGTGCGCCCATATTTTCAAAAGCGTCTTCTAATTCAACGTCCTTGGCAATGGTCACACCGTCATTGGTGATGAGGGGTGCGCCGTACTTCTTGCCGAGAACAACATTCCGGCCCTTGGGGCCGAGGGTGACCTTGACGGTATCGGCCAGCTGGTCAATGCCGGAAAGGAGTGCCTTTCTTGCGTCTTCGCCGTAAATAATCTGCTTTGCCATAATTAAAATGCCTCCTGTTCGTTAGTCCGTTACCACGGCAAGGATGTCAGACTGCTTGACGATGGAATACTCCACGCCGTCGAGCTTGATCTCCGTGCCTGCATACTTTGCCACAACGACCTTGTCGCCGGGCTTGACGGTCATGACGACCTCATTGCCGTCAACGATGCCGCCGGGGCCGACAGCAACGACCTGCGAGATCACGGGCTTTTCCTTGGTCGCAGTGGAGAGAATAATTCCGGAAGAAGTGGTTTCTTCAGCCTCAAAGGCCTTGAGCAGAACACGGTCTGCCAGCGGAGTAAGTTTCATAGGTGATACCTCCTGATATTGTTGGGCGAAATCCGCCTGATCTATTTCGTAGGTTAGCACTCAAAACTTACGAGTGCTAACAGCTATATAATATACAAAACTATCCTGAAAAGTCAACCCTTATTTTTCGCAAAGTACGACACCACCGCTCTTTGCAGAGCGTTTTCCGCAACAAGCACAAATTTACACGCGGTAGGGGCGCACCTATGTGTGCGCCCGCTTGTGCAGTTAACAGGTGCATATATTCCGGCGCTATCCCGGATGCTGCGCCCTACGATTGTAGCGATAAACAGAAATTTATCGTGCATTGTCCGCAGGGCAAGCCGCTTGCGGCTTGAAATGCGGTTAACAATGCCGACGCAAGGCACGCCCAAGAAGCGGAGCCTTTGGCGAACGCTGATTGGTTGCGGGCTACTGCGCCACGGGCGCAAGCGCCCTCGCAATGACATGAGTGGGAACTCGTACGTATAAACAGAAATATATTGTCCTTTTAAGCCGTAGGGGACGGTCTTGACCGTTCCGCTTTTCCGACCTTTTCGGTGCGGTCAAGACTGCACCCTACGTTTTCGGGCGCACATGCATGTAGCGCCCCTACTGCGCTAAACACAAATTTACCGTTCTTTTGAGATCGTAGGGCGCGATGCCCTCATCGCGCCGAAAGCCCTTTGTTTTTGGGCGGCCGGACGAGAGCATCCGTCCCTACTTGAATTTTTCAGCAACCGCCTTTATAATAGCATTGATCTATCCCCGATCAATAACACTTGAGAAAGCCGGTGAAAAAATGTCTTTTCGTGACGCGATCGAGCATGACAAGAAAATAGCCTCCGAGGCACAGTACAAGCTGACCCATCAATGGCTGCTCGTCTACTTCGGTGTGGTTGCGGCGCTTTTGGTTGCTTTTTGCATTCTGATGGACAAGGACGAAAAGAAATACCTCGGTGTCGGAATCGTACTTTTAGGTTTGTTCGTTCTCGTAACTGCAGCCTATTTCGTCGCCATGGTCATTGTCCGCAAGCGCGATTTGGTAAAGCCTGATGTGCGTCCCGGCGCGCAAACATCCGGAGGAATGCTCCTGTCCGGCGAGAAATTCAAGGCATTTCGCAACGGTCAGTCAGATAACATCGTGCAAAAGGGTCACTGGGATATGCGGCGGCCGTTCTTGATCCATCTTCTGATGAACGGTGACATCCAACCTGCCATTGTGACCTGCCTTCATCCGCTGACCGTCGCAGCCTACAACGAGCCCATGGACGGCACGGTGCTTCTTTCCTTCCCGGACGAGCTTGCAGCGCAGTATTCTCTTCAGGTCGGCGACCGCCTGATCACCGCGAACTGCTACTATAAAAACGCTTTTGCACACAACGGCGTGGAGATCGACATTTTTCCCGGTGACCGCCGGGTGAAGTTCTGGCAGGATGTCTGCCCCATTGTTCCGCTGTTTTTCACCGATTCTGCCGAGGAATTAAAAATCGCTGAGAAAAAGATCTCCGAGCAGACCTGGGCATTTGCCGAAAAGCGGGTCAAGGAGCACTGTGAGCAATTTTCCCTGTTCACAAGGGATGGTTTCTGGTTCGTCAACCTCTCCCGTGATGACTGGGACAGAGACCCCTTTGCAGAGTCCGAATTATAAAAAAACCTTGAAAATTGCTTGAACTGAATCAAATTATATAGTAAAATGAG
>JAKSPM010000141.1 GCA_024404825.1 Clostridia bacterium | reverse complement strand
GGCTTCTATGACGAAGGCTATGCAGACGAGGGCTTCTATGACGTACCGGTCGAAGAAGAGATCGTCGGCGAAGTGATGGAGGGCGAAGGATGATTCTCTCCATGGAAAAAATCTGCAAGGACTATCTTCGCGGCACCGAGCCTGTCCCGGTACTGCGCGATATCGACCTGCAGCTTAATGAGGGCGATTATCTTGCCATTATGGGTCCCTCCGGCTCCGGCAAGACGACCCTGATGAATCTGATCGGCTGTCTCGACAAGCCGACCTCCGGCACCTATCTTTTGAGCGGCAAAAACGTCGGCACCCAGTCCGATGATTCCCTTGCCGCTCTGCGAAACCGCTATATCGGCTTCGTGTTTCAGAATTTCTACCTGCTGCCGAAGCTGACAGCGCAGGAAAATGTTGCCCTTCCCCTGCTGTATGCAGGCGTGAAGAAGAAAGAGCGTTTGGAGCGTGCGGCGGAGGCCTTGAAGGCCGTCGGCCTGGAAGAGCGGATCAAGTTCTACCCGAATCAGCTCTCCGGCGGCCAGTGCCAGCGTGTGGCGATTGCCAGAGCCATGGTGGGCAAGCCCAAGCTTCTGCTTGCGGACGAGCCGACCGGCGCACTCGATTCCGCCTCCGGGCAGCAGGTCATGGAGCTGTTCGACGAGCTGAATCAAAACGGCGTGACCATCCTCATGATTACCCATGAGCAGGCCGTGGCCGACCGTGCAAAAAAGACCTATCACCTGCTCGACGGCAGGCTGGACACCGGAACGGAGGCAGAACATGAAGAAAAAGAATAAAATCATTCTGATCGTTACCTCCTGCGTGCTTGCCGCATCCCTGCTGGTCGGCGGCTTCTTCACCTGGCGTCATTTTGCAGCCGACCCCGTGAAGGTCTATCCCGTGAGCGAGCTCGGCTACTATGACAGCTGGTCGTTCTCCGAGACCTCCGGCGGCAGCGTCCGGACAGACCGGATGCAGACCGTCTACCTGTCCGAAACACAGAATGTCACGAACATTCTCGTCTCCGAGGGGCAGGAGGTCAAAGAAGGTGATATCCTTCTGCAATTCGACTCCTCCCTGTCCGAGCTTCAGCTTGCGAAAAAATCGCTGGAAATCGATCAGAAGGCACGCGATCTGCAAAAGGAAAAGGAAGAATATAACTCCCTCATCGGCTACTCCGCCTATACGCTTTCCGCTTCCGGCAGCTTCCGCGTGGTGCTGCTGGCTGACGAAGACGTCCCGACGGAACCGGAAACCGAGCCGGGAGTCGATCCGATTGATCCGCCCGCACCGACAGGAACGGCGTTAGCCGGAGAAAAGAGCGAGGACGGCACCGTTTCCACGTACTTCCTTGTTGGCGGTGAGGGCACAAAAAAGAGTCCCTATTTATATGTGATCGCAGACAATATTCCCTTTGACGATGCGTTCATCTCTGCCCTATTGCAGGATACCGATCACGCCTTTGTGGTCTTTGCCCGCTGCGAGGAAAACCGCTATGACGGTATCGTAGAGAACAGCTGGGGCATCCGCTTTGACAAGAATGAAAACGAAACGACCTCCTTCTCCCTGTTCACCACCGACGGCAGACTGGGCTTAAGCCTTCTCGACCCGGAAAGCCGGGACGAGATCGAAGAAGAGCCGCCGATCGACGACCCCGTCATTGACCCGGATCCGGGCCCCATCGGGCCGAGCTGGGAGGAGATCCAGCAGCGCAAGAAGGAGCTGGAGCAGAAGATCCGTGAGGATGACATTGCCCTGCGGATGCTGCAATTAGAGCTTTCGCGGATGGAGCGTGAGCTCGGTGACGGCAATATCTATGCTGAATTTGACGGCACCGTCAGTCTCGTCGGCGACCCCGAAATGGCCTATGCCTACGGCGAGCCCGTTCTGAAGGTCTCGGGCGGCGGCGGCTATTATATCGACGGTGCGATCAGTGAGCTTTCCCTTTCCTCCGTGCAGGAGGGGCAGACCGTTCAGATCAACGCCTGGGAGAGCGGCACGGTGTGCGAGGGCGTGGTACAGAGCGTTTCCGCAACGCCTTCGACCGGCTACGGCTGGAGCAGCGGCAACCCCAATGTCACCTACTATGTCTACACCGTCTTTGTGGACGGCAGCTATAACCTCCGCGAGGATGAATGGGTCGAAATGATGCTCTCAAACACGGAAAGCGAAAGCGCCTTTATTCTCGACAACGCCTTCGTGCTCAAGGAAGCAGGAAAGAGCTTCGTCTATGTGCAGGGAGCGGACAAGAAGCTGGAAAAGCGGGAGATCACCGTCGGGCGTGAGCTCTACGGCTCGTCCGTGCAGATCCTCGGCGGACTGACGATGGACGATTTCATTGCCTTCCCCTACAGTGCCGATTGCAAGGTCGGCGCAAAGACCGTCAAGGGCAAGCTTGACGAGCTCTACGGCTGGTAAAGGAGGCGAAGCGAATGTTTGAAAATATCCATCTCGCCTTTCAGGGCATCTGGAGCCATAAGCTGCGCTCCATCTTGACGATGCTCGGCATTATCATCGGCATCGCCGCAATCATTACGATCGTCTCAACGATCAAGGGCACCAACGATCAGATCAAGCAAAACCTGATCGGCGCCGGCAACAACACCCTTGTTGTCTCCCTGTATCAGGACGATTACCCCTACGACCTGGAATACGGCAGCCTGCCGCAGGGCGTAAAGCTCATTTCCGAAGACACGCGTAAGGAGCTGGAAAAAATCGACGGTGCAAAGGGCGTTGCCCTCTACCGTCAAAGAAGCTATGTCGGCGATGTCTTCTATCAGAACACCGCCTTCAGCGGAAACGTTCTGGGCATTGACCGACAGTATCTTTCCGTGGCAGGCTATCAGCTTGTGGGAGGCAGAGGCTTCACCGCGCGCGATTTTGACGGTGCGCACAAGGTCGTTTTATTGGAAAGCAAGCTCGTGAACAGTCTGTTCGGCACGGAAGACCCCATCGGAAAAACCGTGGAGCTACGTCGGCAGCCGTTCACGGTGATCGGCATCGTGGAGAAATCCTCCGCGTTCCGCCCGGTCATTGAAACCCTCAGCGACTACTACACCTATTCGCAAAACGGTGCAGGCTCCATGTTTATTCCCGAGCCCTGCTGGCCGGTTCTCTACCGGTTCGATGAGCCGCAGACCGTCCTCATTCAGGCGGAATCCACCGACGATATGACCCATGTAGGCAAAAAGGCCGCGGACCTGCTGACAAAATCGCAGATCACGAGCCAGACGCAGAATTTCTCCTACCGCAGTGCCGACCTTTTGGAGCAGGCACAGAAGCTGCAGCAGATGTCGAACGCATCTTCAAAGCAGCTCGTGTGGATCGCAGGGATCTCCCTCATTGTCGGCGGTATCGGTGTTATGAACATCATGCTGGTCTCCGTGACAGAGCGCACGAATGAGATCGGTCTGAAAAAAGCCATCGGCGCCAAGAAACGGAAAATCCGCCGCCAGTTCTTAACGGAGGCCGCCGCGCTGACGAGCCTCGGCGGTATTTTGGGCGTGCTCGCGGGCATCGGAATGTCGAAGCTCTGGACGGGCGCGACCGGCACCCCGACCTCGATCTCCGTCCCGGCGATTCTGATCGCCGTGGTCTTCTCGATGGTGATCGGCATCGTCTTCGGTCTGCTGCCGGCTTCCAAGGCCGCCAAGCTCAACCCGATCGACGCACTCAGAAGAGATTAAAATACAAAGCACCCGGCTTTCCGTAATCGGAACGCCGGGTGTTTCTTCCATTGGGAACGATAAAT
>JAKSPM010000140.1 GCA_024404825.1 Clostridia bacterium | reverse complement strand
CACCTCCCCTCACAAGGGGAGGCTTTAGAAATCAGCTCGCTAAACAATAATTTATTCTCGGAACGGAGCTGCTTCTTTACACCGTACACAAAACATGATAGAATCGTAAAAACGAAAGGAGGCGGAGATATGAAGGAATTTACGATCGGGCAGAATGACGCAGGCCAGCGGCTTGACCGCTTTATTGCAAAGACCGTTCCCCTGCTGCCTGCTTCTTTATCACAGAAATATATCCGTCTCAAACGCATTAAGATCAACGGCAAGCGCGCCGAACGCGACACGAGGCTCGCCGTCAACGACGTCATCCAGATGTACATCAACGACGAATTTTTTGACACGCCGAAGGAGGAAAATGCCTACCTGACCGTCGCCGTGCCGAAGCTGAGCCTCGTCTACGAGGACGAGAACATTCTGCTCGTTGACAAAAAGCCCGGGCAGGCAGTCCACCCGCATGACGGTGCGGAATACGGCAAGACTCTCATCGACCACATTCAGGCCTATCTCTACGCCAAGGGTGAATGGAAGCCCCGCCGGGAAAACGCCTTTGCCCCCGCCCTCTGCAACCGCATTGACCGCAACACCGGCGGCATCGTCATTGCGGCAAAAAACGCGGAGGCCCTGCGCATCATGAATCAGAAAATCAAGGATCGGGAGCTGGAGAAATACTATCTTGCCGTGATCCACGGGCAGATGAAGCCGAAGAACGGCCTGTTAAAGGGCTATATTTTCAAGGACGCCAAGCAAAACCGTGTCTATGTAACCGACACCCCGCAAAAGGGGGCAAAGACCTCCGAGACGAAATACCGCACATTGCAGGTAAAAAACGGACTCTCTCTTGTCGAATGTGAGCTTCTGACCGGAAGGACGCACCAGATCCGCGCACAGTTTTCCCACGCGGGTCATCCCCTGCTCGGCGATGGAAAATACGGCAAGCTCTCCAAGGAAGACACAAGAAAATATCAGGCGCTTTATTCCTACAAGCTGCATTTTGCCTTTACCACGGACGCGGGCGCCCTCTCCTATCTCAACGGGAAGACCTTCACTGTGGAGAAAGTGGATTTTCAGGAGGAATATTTCGGTGCAAAAAAAATCGAGACTGTTCTCAAATGAACAGTCTCGTCTTTTTTTACGCAATGGCGGGCAGGGCAGCAAACTGCTTGTAAGCTGCCGCCATTTCGGATCGGGGCATTGTGAATACCGAACGGAAGGTGGCATCACGTGCCTCGTTGATCTCGGTTTCGGGGCTGTAGCGCCAGGTGTCCGTCAGGCCGAAATAGCAGTACAAGATCGGCTCGGTGCCGTTGGCACAAAGGCGGTAGTCGCGCTGCGGGTCGAAGACATAGAGCTCGCCGCCCAGGTCGAGCAGCGTCCAGCCGTGGTGTCCCCAGGTGCCGTAGCCCTCTTCAAAGGTGAAAATGCCGGTATGTACATAGGAATCAATACCGATGTAACGTGCCATGACCGCAAACAGATTTGCGAAGTCATAGCAGACGCCCTTGCGCTCCGTCAGGCAGTAGTAGCTGCGGTTATAGGTGTCATAAGGAAGCGCAGGCTCATGGCCTTCACAATCATAGGTAAGCTCGCAGTCCACGCCGAAGCGGTCATAGGCCGGTGCCGTATGCGGATAGGTGTATGGTTCCCAGTCAAAATTGATATTCAGGATGCACCAGTCATACATTGCCTTGACCTTTGTGTAAGTATCTTTGCCTCTGTAGGGCTTGAGCAGGTCTTCCAGGATGGCATCGAGCTCGGGATAGCCGGTCGGCTGCGGGTGAAGCTTCACGCTGTTGAGCAGCTGCTTCATGTCTTCCATGTCCATGACATCGGACGCCTGCGCCGACATGACAAACAGGCTCAGAAGCATTGCAAATACAAGCATCCATGCACCTGCGCGGATCAAATGTTTCATTTCGATTTTCCTCTCAAGAGATTCCAGTTCAACGCATTATACGAAAATATTACGGATTTGTCAATTATTTTCAGAATAATTACAAAGCTTTCACAAAATATTAACAAAAAATAAGGCTGGAAAAAGGCAGATAAAGATGATATAATCGTATGATAGAATGAATGTAGTATGCAAACAAATGAGGAAGACATGATGGATTTCGGAGCATTTTACGGAAATGAGGCGCTGAAAACGAGACTTGCCTCCGCTATCACGCAGCGCAAGCTGCCGCACAGCATCCTGATCTCCGGGCCGAAGGGCTCCGGCAAGCACACGCTGGCGAGCTTCCTTTGTGCCGCCTTTGAATGTACCGCGGAAAATGCGCCGTGCATGCACTGCAACGCCTGCCGAAAGGTTTTTTCGGGGCTTCATCCCGATGTGATCGTTGCAGACGACCCCGAAAAGAAAAATGTCCCGGTCGATCTGATTCGGCAGACGAAGGCTGACCTCTATATCCGTCCCAACGAGGGCAGCCGCAAAATCTACATCATTCCCCGCGCGCAGGATATGATGGAGCCTGCACAAAATGCGCTTTTGAAGGTCATGGAGGAGCCGCCCGAGTACGGCGTATTCCTGCTTCTGACCGACAATCCCGACAAGCTGCTTGAGACCATTCGCAGCCGCTGTGCACACTTTTCCCTCACCCCGCTGTCGAAAAGCGAGCTTTTGCAAAGGCTGTGCGAGCGTTTCCCGGACTGTGACCGTCAATCCTTAGAGGCCGCTGCCCTGCGCTCCGGAGGTTATCTCGGGCAGGCGATCGAGCTTTTGCGTGAGGGCGGTGAGCTGCTGCCGCAGACCGAAGGCTTTGCCGAGGCCTACTGTGCAAAGGATCCTCTGCTGCTGGCGCAGGTGCTTGTTCCGATGGAAAAGCTCAAGCGCGACCAGCTTTTGCCGATTCTCGCGCAATGGTACGCCGTTCTGGAAAGTGCCTTGACCGCCAAGTCAGGCCTTCCCTCCGCCTATCCCGTCAGCACGAAAATCAGTAAATGCAGAACCTCTGCCGAGCTGCTTCGCGCGGTGGAGACATTAAAAAAAGCACAGGAGCAGACACAGATGAATGTCGGCCCCGGACATATTTGCGGCGCACTGAACGTGCTGCTGCGCTAAAGGAGTTTCTATATGTGTGAAATGAACAACCCCGTCCCGATGGATGCCGAACAGGAGCCGAAGCTGCTCACTGTTTGTGATGTCCAGTTCCGTGACGGAGCAAAAATTTATTATTTCGACCCCGACGGTTTTAAGCTTAAGGATGGCGATCATGTCATTATTGACACCGTACGCGGCCCGGAATTCGGCTACTGTGCGGGCAGGAATCATCAGATTTCCGAAAAAGACGTCATTCTTCCCCTGCGTAAGGTGCTGCGACTGGCCACCGAGCAGGATGAAAAGACGAACGCGGAAAACCGTGAGCGCGAAAAGAAAGCTTTTGCGGTCTGCCTGCAAAAAATCGAAGAGCATCAGCTGGATATGCAGCTCGTGTCCTCCGAATGTGCCTTTGACGGCAGCAAAATTCTCTTCTTCTTTACTGCCGACGAGCGTGTAGACTTCCGCGAACTGGTCAAGGATCTTGCCTCCGTGTTCCGCACCCGCATTGAGCTGCGGCAGATCGGTGTACGCGACAAGGCAAAGATGGTCGGCGGTCTCGGCGTCTGCGGCAGACCCTTCTGCTGCAAGGAATTCCTGGATGACTTTGAGCCGGTCTCCATCAAGATGGCAAAGACCCAGTCTCTGAGCCTCAACCCCACGAAGATCTCCGGCACCTGCGGCAGACTGATGTGCTGCCTGAAATATGAGCAGG
>JAKSPM010000014.1 GCA_024404825.1 Clostridia bacterium | reverse complement strand
CTCTCACTCTACCGTACCTATGTACGCCTACGAGTGAGAGTTGCTTGCCTTTCGGGCTCTATTGACGTCTGCCAGCGTGTCAAAAAATACTTTTTTGACACGCTGACTGCCGAAAACCCGGATGGGTTTTCGGCAGCTTTTTTGCATTATCGGAAAAAGAAATACGCGCACACGGTCATGATCGCGAGGAAGATCACATTCATCAAGGTGAACAGGGCAAAATACCGTTTCCCGTGGCCGGGATAGAGCAGCTTATATTCGCTGAACGTGATGAGACTTGCGAGTGACGAGATCAGGGTGCCGGTGCCGCCAATATTGACACCGAGCAGCAGTTCTTTATAGTTTTTCGTAAATTGCGAGAGCAAAATTGCCGTCGGCACATTGCTGATGCCCTGACACGAAGCGATGGAGACGAGCAGGGTGCTCTTTTGAAGCAACCGGGAAAGAAGATTCTTGACGCCTTCGATGTTTGACATATTTCCCGCAAAGATGAAGAACATCAAAAAGGTCAAAAGCAGGGGATAATCCACGGCCTTGAGGGCTTTTCGGTCAACAAAGAGCAGTACGAGCGGGATCACGATCAGACCGATGATGTAATGCACCACACGGAAGACGATCAGAATGGAGAAGGCAAACAGAACCAGATACAATACTGTTTTCTTCTTGTTGAGCGTCTCGCCGAATGCTTTGTCAATCGAAAGCGGCGTCGGCTTCAAAAGGAAGCAGGCCGCCGTGAGAAGCACGACCGCTAAAATGAATGGCGGCAGCATGATCTTCATAAACGCCCCGGTCGGAATGTTGAAGTGCGAATAGAGATACAGGTTCTGCGGGTTGCCGAAGGGCGTGAGCATTCCGCCGAGGTTGGCGGAGATGTTCTGCAGAATGAATACATAGGCCATGTGCTTTTCGTTCTTCGTGACCTGCAGGGCAAAAAAGCCGAGCGGCAGGAAGGTGATAAGCGCCATATCGTTTGCAATCAGCATCGAGCCGATGAAGGTCACATAGACAAGTACCAAGGTCAGCATCCGCAGGTTTCCCGTGAGCATGACGATCTTTCGGGAGAGGATCGTGAAAAACTTGATATTTTTCAGCGCACAGATGACCGCCAGCGTCAGAAACAGACAGGCGAGGGTCTTATAGTCGGGGTATTTCAGATAGCTTTTGGACGGCGGAACGAAAAAGCAGGTGACGAGCGCAGCAAGCGCCGCAATGCATAAGACCGCATTCCGCTTGATGAAATTTTTGATTTTCAGAAAATTCATAGCAACATCCCGCGGCGCTTCTCGGTTTATGTGTTGGCTTTGGCCGCAATGTAGAATGTTACAGCATTTTAATATAATTTGCAAGAGAAAGACGAAAAAATCCAGCCAAAAGCGGCCGGATTTTTCATTTAAGCAGTTTTCTTCTTCTTCGCGAAGATCACACCTGCAATGAGGGCGCACAGCGGTACGGCAAGGATCATGCCGACACTGCCGGCGAGTGCCTGTATGACCTCCATGGCAATGAAGTCGGAATCAATGAGGCGGTTGTAGGAGACGTCGATCGCGTAGAGGTAGAGCATCATGTTGAGGCTCGCGCCTGCAAAGGCAAGAATGAGGGTGTTTGCCATGGTGCCCATCGCGTCTCTGCCGACACGCATACCGGAGCGGAAGAGCGCACCGGAGGAAAGGGTCGGATCGATGCGGTGGACTTCTTCAATGGAGGAGACAACGCTCATGGCGATATCCATCACGGCGCCCTCGGCGGCGATCAGGATGCCGCAGATGAAGAGGTTGCGGACGGTCAGGCCGTTTGCGCAGGCACCGACGGAATAAATCGCTGAGGCTTCATCCATGTTCATGCCGGAGATATGGACGATTTTTCCGGCACCCCATGCGCAAAGCCCCGCAACAAGAACGCCGCAGAAGGCGCCCAGGCAGGAGGTCATGGCCTTTGTGTGAAGCCCTCCGATGAAGACATAGCTTGTGAACATCGTGAGCGCAACGATCAAGACCGTTGTCGGGACAGTCGGCCAGCCGCACTGCACCAAAAGCGGCAGCAGCACGAATACGACTGCGCCGAGCGTGAGCGCCAGACCTGCCACAGCGGCGATGCCCTGCTTCCAGCCGACAACGATCAGAATCAGGGCGAACACGATGGCAAACATCCACAAAGACGGCTCACGATGGTAGTTTTCGATGGCTCCGACCTCATATTGGTTGTCGCCGAAGGAATTGATCTTGACGATCAGCACATCGTCCTTTTTGGCAAGAATGTTGTAATTGTGAAAGACGGACAGGACGTTTTCAAACGGCTCGGGCGTATCTCCGGCGTAGGGGCCGGTCAGAATTTCAAATTCCAACAGCTGCTTGCCCACAATGGTGTTTTCATATGCGGTGTTGACCTGGAGATCCTCTTCAAGGATATCAATGACCCGTGCCTGCTCATAGGAAATGCCGGTATCGCTGCCCTCTGCGGGTGCAGGCTTGGTCTTGACCGTGTAGAAGTAGAGCCCTCCCAGAATCAAAACGGCGAGCACTCCGACTGCAAGCCGCTTCCACAGCTCCTTCCTATCAATGGGCTCGAAGAGCCTGTCTTTCTTCTTTTTGTGCTTCATTTCAGATCACCTCTGATAAAAGCTGGGGGCATGCCGCAGATGCGGCATGCCCCTGCTGATGATTATCGGGTAAAAAATCTCTGGAGAATGGATGCGATCTCTGCACGGCTTGCATCTGCCTGCGGAGCAAGAATGGTCTGGCCGTCATTTGCACGGCCGGAAATGATGCCGATGGAGACAGCCCATTCCACAGCCTCTCTCGACCAGCTTGCAACTCTTACCGCATCGGGGAAGGTTGCAAGGTCTGCTCTTGTAGAGTCATCCTCGCCGTTCTTCTTTGCGTAGTTGAACAGGATCAGGGCGATCTGCTCTCTTGTGACATTGTCGGCAGGGCCGAACATCCCGTTTCCGTAGCCTGCAACGACGGAGTTTTCATACGCCCACAGGACGGAGTCGGTGTACCATTTGCCTTCTTCAACATCGTCGAACGGATTGCCGACCGTGGGTGCGGGGCTGCCTGCTTTACGCCACAGGATGTTCACGAGCATGGAACGCGTAGTCGCGCCGTTCGGGTTGAACAGCAGCGGCGCTTCGGTGGTCGTGCCGCTCATCAGGCCTTCGTTCAGCATGTAGTCCACAGCCTCGTGATACCACTTGGTAATGTCGAGGTCGTCGAACTTGACAGACGGGCAGGTGATGGCGATGGCCTCGGTGTAGCTGTCGCCGCACTTGGAGCAGGTGTAGGTGATCTCGCCTTCTTCAAAGCAGGTGGCTTCCTTGGTGACCTCGCCCACATAGTTATGCAGGCAATCAACTTCGCCGTCCCATTCCGGATCGGGGATGATCTCGTCGCAGTTTCTCACGCGGAAGCAGCAGGTGGAGACATCGGAGCCTGCTTCGGGGTGCATGAAGCACATACCGACCGCGCTGACACCGCGTCCGATCTGGCAGAATTCGGCAAGCTCATTCTTTCCGGTTGTGCCGGAGTAGATATAGCCGTCAATGAAGATGGTGGCAATGCCGGTGTCATCCTTGACCTTGAGCTGCGTTACGGCGTCACCCTGATACTGCACATCCACGATGGTGCCGCGGGTTCTCAAGAGACTGCCGCCGTAGGTGGCGTAGTCCATAGCATCGATGCAGGATAGCTCCTTCGGAGCAATGACATTAAGGTCCTTGTCGTCGACGATCGTGCACTTGAGGACCTGGATTTCCACGTCGTCCTGATAAGCGTCCTTGTAGCCGATGATCTTTACCTTCGTGCCGATCTTGAGGTTGTCAACGGAGTACGGATAGACGGTCACGCCGCCGGTCTCGTCCTGCACATAGATGGTGTCAAAGAAGGTGGTGAATTCGTTGTCGGTGCCGTTGGTGACCCAGCCTTCAATGCAGAAGACCTCGCCCATGTCACCCTTACGCATCTCGGCGATCGGGGTGACAGGCAGCTCGACGCCGGTGCCCTCTAAGATGTTTGCCATAAGGGTCGCATTGAGCTTCATATCATGCTCGTCGGTTTCCATGTCGAAGTCGGACATGAACACGCCGCCGGCAAGGAAGATGTGACCGCCGGCCTTGGTATCCTGTACCACGACCTCGCAGACATCGTCCGGCTGCTGGACATAGACGATCTCGTCGCTGTTGATGGCATAGCCGGTGTCGGTTTTGGTGTCGACGGAGAAGGTCTCGCGGTTGCCCCAGATGAGCGGCTGCGCCTTGTAGACCTTGGCGTTTTCCGTGTTCTTGCTCAGGTTGACGGAGCAGGCGGAGAAAACGGAGAAGCCGAGCTCGGGGTCAGCACCCGCAAGCCATTTGGATTCATAGTCATAGCCGTACAGCACGGGGCCGTAGTTGAGCGTGTTGTTTTCGTTGAGCTCTGCCACCTCGTCGGAGCGCAGGGTAACGGTCGCGCCCATGGCGGCAAGGAGCTTGTTGATCTCGGTATGCGTCTGGCAGGCGGTGGAGTCGTTGTAGTCCGCATTGCCGCAGAGAATGACCGTGCCGCCGTTATCCACGTACTTCGTAACCGAGGCAATGAAGTCATTGGAGAAGTGACTGGTCTTGTAGCCGGACATCGTGCGCTTTGCGGGCGCGGTGATGATGAGCAGGTTGCAATCTTTCAGCATTGCGTCGGTGATCTTGTTTGTTTCCACACGAACTCTTGCATACTTGTCGAGACCGAGCTGCACAAGCTTTGTCATGTTCTCGGCATAGTAGCCGGTGACATAGTCGTTGTAGTGCGTGCCGTCAACGATGACATTCGCGATCATTGCACCGGGCAGATAATCCATCTGCAGCACGCCGCTATACTGCTTTTCGACGCCCAGGTATTCGCCCTTGATAATGACCTCCAGGGTCATGGCACCGATACCGTTATAGGTGAACGGAATGGTGTAGGAGGCGGTGGAATGTGCACCCAGCTCGGTCAGGCCGGCAGCGGGAAGATTCACGGTGTAGACCAGCTCGCCGTCTGCGAAGAACTCGATGGAATCAATTTTCAAAGGCGCGTCTTCGTCGTTGTAGAGGTTGACGGTGACATTCATCGTCTCACCCTGTACGGGGATATCCGCGTCGGTGACGACATCCTTGACGCCGATGGCCTCCACATCACCGATCCAAACGGGTGCGGTCACGGCAATATTGCCGTCAGCCTGCGTCAGACGCAGATAGTAGTAGGAGTAGTTGGGCGCCATCTCAAATTCCACGGTGGAATCCTTGACGGAAACGCTCTTGGTCGCAGCCACGATGCCGCCGTTGACGATGACATCGACCTTGACGTTGCCGGAGTCGGTCGGGTCGGAGATCTTTGCCTTTAAGGTGATGGTGTCGGCAACATCGTCGTTGGTGAGGATGGTACCCATTTCGTAATTGTCGAGCGTGTAGTAGATCGAGAAGTCGTTATCCTCGGTCGCATAGACACGGCGGTTACGAATTGCGTCGTAGATGTTGTTTCTCGTCAGGCTGTCTGCCATAACAACGGAGCGGGCGGTGTTGGAGTCGCCCCAGTTACCCTTGTGGTTGTCCTGGTTGTTGGTGGGTGCGACATGCCAGCCGAGGTCAAGTGCTCTTGTGTATTCCTCGTAGGAGGGGAAGTAGCCGGAAGAGCCGATGGTGCCTTCACCGTTGCCGACCTCGATGATGGTGATGAGTTCGTCAATCGTTTCATCGTAGTAAGCGTAATCCTGGAAGTTACCAAAGGTCGTACCGGGATGGTTGAACTGGCTCAGGGAGTTGGCATCGCCCTTGAGCGCGGTGTAGTAGTTGTTCAGAGCGGTTGCATAGGAGGCGAACTCGGTCTGCGTTCTGCTCTGGAAGCCTGCCGTGTTGTAGGTGTTCATATGACCGAGGCCGTTCGACCAGGTCATTTCGTAGCCGTACAGGCCGACAAAGTCTTCCGTGGTGTACTTGTCGGCAAGCTCATGACCGAGCTTCCACTTCGAGGACATCGAGCCGTCCTGCAGGGAGGCCTGAATGTCGTTATCGAAGGCGTTGGAGTGGTCGGTAATGGCAAGGAAGTCGAGGTTCCTGACCTCATTTGCCGCATGGTAGAAGGCTTCTTCACAGGAGCCTGCACCGTCGGAGAGATTCGTGTGGGAATGGAGCTGGCCGAAATAGAGGTTGTAGAACTCGTTCTGGCGCAGGGTGAAGGTCAAAATGGAGATCGGGCTGTTGATGCAGCCGTCCTTGATACCCATGACCATCAGTGTACATTCGTCTTTGAGCAGTTCTTCGGTCAGGACGGGTCTTGAGTTGGGGTCGTAGGTTTCCCAGGTTTCACCGTAATCGAAGGAGTAACGGATGGTCGCGTCTTCGGTCGGGCAGGAGAACTTGATCTCGGTGCCGGCCACGACTGCACCGCCGTTCGGACTTGCCTTGACGGGGCTGACCTGTGCCTGCGTGAAGTAATAATAGGTCTTAACGGAATCGAAATCGGTGCTGTCACAATCCGACCAGACCTTAACGAGGGTCGGGAAGGCGGACAGAACAGGGGGATTTGCCGGGTCATATTCTTCGACGGTCTGGCCGAAATCGAAGGAATAGTAGATGACTGCGCCGGGCGTGGAGCACTGGAAGTTAAGTGCTGCGCCTGCGGGAAGTGCAGACGGAGCATCGCAGCGCACCCAGTCGGAGATCTCGGGGTGGATCATCGGGCAGCCGGTCAGCTCGACCGTGTCGATACGCACGGAAGAAATTTTGCTGACCGTGGTGACGGTTTCGCCTTCTGCGTTGACGGTGGGCGTCTGACGGGTACGGTCGGCATAGAGACGGATGTAGAGATCCTGTGCGTTTTCACAGCCCTTGGGGACATCCATTTCGACCGAAACGTAGCTGCCGCCGACTTCCATCGGGATGTAGCCGTTTACAATATCGCCTTCGCCGGAGACATCGTAGGTCGCGCCGCCGTAGCCGTAGCCGGTGTATGCGTAGGAGTAACGGCCTGTGGTGAAGTTCGTGAAGTTCTCACCGTCGGTAGAATACTTCATCGTGAAGCCGCTCGGGCCTGCGTTGGAAACACGCAGACGGAAGAACATGGCAAGGTCGGTGTACTTTGCAGTGGAGACCTTCATCTGAATGTAGTCATCCGTCGGAAGCTCGATGACAACGGTGTTGCCTTCTTCGTCCATGGTGGTATCAGGCTCACCGTCGCCGTTTTCGTCCTGTGTGATGGTGCCGGAGCCGAGGCAGGGGGATTTACTGCCGAGGTAATAGTTGGTGGAGTTCGTGGAGGAGGTGGAGAAGCCCGGGGTGATGTTCTCGTTGCCGACCACGACACTCATGATGGCCTGACCGTCAAGACGGTCATTTGCGGTGATAAGGTCACCGTAGACGAACAGGTCGCCTGCATAGTTGGCGTTGCCGCCCCAGGAGGCGACCACGCGGCGGTCATCCTCGATTTTCGTAAAGCCGGAAACATCTGCCGCTTCGTCATTTTCGGGGACATAGACGCTGTCAAAGTCATAAGCCTGCGGCCATGTCCAGTCGGCGGGGTACTGCACCTCGACCGGATCGCCGACGCGGCCTGCACCCGTGATGCCGTAGATGGCAACGTTGTTGAGCTTGTTGCTGCCGCCGTTTTTGATGACATCGTTCTTGATGGACTCATCGTCCGCAACAACGATGCGGATGACGAGATTTTCACAGGCTGCTGCGTCGGGCAGCGGCACGATATAGTTCTTTACCGTGCCGGAGATGGACAGGGTCGCAAATTCGACCCAGGTTTCGCCGATGTCGGTGGAATAGCGAAGAGACAGGTTCTTCGGGCCGGTGGAGGAGGAACCGGTCTTCATCTGGAAGGTCATATCGGAGCAGCCGGAGGTGTTCGCAACGACCTGCCAGTAGGCGCCGGTCGTCCAGCCGGTCTGGCACAGCGCCTTGGAAACATAGGAGCAGTAGGCGCTCGTGATGTGAGACAGAGAGCCCCAACCGCATTCGGTCGGTTGTGCGGGCATCGTTGCCGCATCCTCGAACTTCCAGCCGACGATCATGTCACCGGAAATATCGGCGTTGATGAAGCCGGTGTCAACATCTTCCTGCTTGGGGTTGTAATCGGCGGGATAGGTCGGCTTTGCGGGGTCAGCCTGATGCGTGCCCGTCTGCTTGCCGATCATATAGACCATGTTGATCTTGCTGTTGCCGCCGGAGGCGATGGTCACAGGCGTTGCATCCGTTGCCTTGACCGCCTGATCGCTGACGATCACAAAGCGGAACAGAGCATTTGCCGCCTGGGAGGCATCGGGAATATCAAAGGTGTAGTTTTCCAGTGCGGAGGTGAGCTTGAACGGCTCACCGACACGCACCCAGTTGGCTCCGTTGTCGTTGGAATATTCCAAAGCCGCATCGCGCGGACCCGTGGCGGAAGAGCCGAGCTTTGCCGTGAGCTTCACATCGGTATAGCCTGTGGTGTTGGCTGCGAGCAGCCAGTAGGCACCCTCGTTCCAGCTCTTGATCGTCAGCGCGCCGCCTGTGTAGCTCGGGCCTGTGGTGATGGAGTTTGCAAGGAAGCCCCAGCCCTTGACTGCGCCTGCAGGCAGGCTCTTGGCTTCTTCAAAGTTCCAGCCGACAAAGGCATCGCCGGGGATGGCATCCGCGCCGGTGTCGCCGTAGCCGACAGGCCAGGACGGGTTGGACGGATCGACTTCGTGCTTATCACCTACATAGCCCGTCAGCGTGACGTGGTTGATACGGCTGGCACCCTGCGTCTTGTTGATGCTGCCGCCGTTGACTGCCGTATCGCTGTCGACCTTGAAGCGGACGAGCAGGTTGGCGCTCTGCGCCTCGTCGGGCAGATGGATGGTCTGGTGCTGCATCTTGGTAGTGGAGTTTGCCAGATGGTAGGACTGCACCCAGACCCAGGTTTCGCCGAGGTCGGTGGAATATTCGACCGCCCAGTCGGCAGGGCCGGTGCCGGAGGAAAGAACATCTGCCTCTAACGTCAGATCAGTGGTGTCGGAGGTGTTGAAGATCATGCACCAGTTGTGGCCGACGCCCCATTTGGTGACCTTCATGCCGATGAGCTTATCGTCCTTTGCACTGACCAGCTCAACCTTGCCGGAGGCAGTGGTGTTGAGATAGCCCCAGCCCTCGGTCGCGGAGGTCGGGAAGTTTTCGGGATAAACATCTGCGGTGAAGTCAAATCTTGCAAGCGTCTGGAAGCCCGCTTCCATTGCGGCAAGACGGATAAACGCAACCTTGTTCTTACCTGTGCCTGCAACCGTAGCGGGTGCATCCTCGGTGCTCTTGACCGCCTCGTTGTCCTTCGGGCGAAGACGGATGAGCAGATTTTCGGTGATGGCATCATCGGGCAGCTTGACCGTCGGGGTGAAGGTCGTCGTTGCGTCCGTGATGGAATAGCCGCCTGCTTCCTTCCAGTTATCGCCGGCATCTGTGGAATACTCAACGACCCAGTTCTTCGGGCCGGTCGCAGTTCCCTTCGTGCGGAGGGACAGCGTAAGATTGCTCTTTCCCGCAGTATTGATGCCGGAAAGGAGCCAGTAGGAGCTTGTATTCCACTTCGTATGCTCAAAAAATCCTGTGTCGCCGCCGGAGATCGCATCGCCGGAGGAATGGGACAGCGAGCCTGAACCGAAAGTCGCGGGAACTTCGACCGTACTGTCAGTGTAGTCGTTGTATTCCCATGCGACGATTAAGGAGGATGCTTCCAATGCCATGGCCGACAACGGCACAATGGAAAGAAGCATCACGACGGACAGCAAAGCTGCCAGAACGCGGGAGAGGGATCTGTGCTTCATACTTGCGTACCTCCTGGGATAATGCGGCTTTTGAGCGGAAACATCAACGCTGACGTTCTGCCCGGAAAAGCCGAAAAGTGAAGGGAATTTTGCGATATAGTTATATCAATGTGTATCATAGCATAATTCCCGACACCTTTCCAGCATTTTTATTACTTTTTTCGCCCACGGGGTCAACCGCGGCTGAAAAACACGGTTTTTCAAAAAATTCATTTGGCCGTGTCCTCCGCTTTTTGAATAAAACGGAAGAAAATACAGGAGACTATATCAGAAAAACGGAGGAAACGGAATGAAAATTGCATTTTTTGATACAAAGCCCTATGACCGCGAAGCGTTTACGACCTGTAAGGATTCGGAGCATTTCAACTTTCGGTTTTATGAAACAAAACTCAATGAGGACACCCTTGCGCTTGCCGAGGGCTGCAAGGCCGTATGCGTATTCGTCAACGATACGGTGAACGCAAAGGTGATCGACGGCCTGTATGCCATGGGAGTGCGGTATCTTGCCCTGCGCTGTGCAGGCTATAACAATGTCGATGTGGCGCACGCTTATCAAAAGCTTCATGTCGTCCATGTGCCGGCCTACTCGCCCTACGCTGTGGCGGAGTTTGCCATGGGAATGCTTTTGACGAGCATCCGCCGCATCCACAAGGCCTACAACCGTACGCGGGAATTCAATTTTTCCCTGAGCGGCATGACGGGCTTTGATCTTCACGGCAAGACCGTCGGTGTGATCGGTACCGGCAGGATCGGCAGAGTTTTTATGGATATCTGCCGTGGCTTTTCCATGCAGGTGCTTGCCTATGATAAATTCCCGCAGGAGGGTGTGGGAATCGACTATGTCAGCCTGGACGAGCTGTTTGCAGGAAGCGACGTGATCTCTCTGCACTGCCCCCTGACGCAGGAAACGCAGCATCTGATCGATGCTGCGGCAATCGAAAAAATGAAAAAAGGCGTTGTGTTGCTCAATACCTCCCGCGGGGCGCTCATTGACGCGGAGGCACTGGTCGAGGGGCTGAAAGCGCGGAAGATCGGTGCGGCCTGCCTGGATGTCTACGAGGAGGAGGCGGATGTCTTCTTTGAGGACTTCTCGGGGCATATCGTCAATGATGATGTGCTGGCACGCCTGATCTCCATGCCGAATGTGCTTGTGACCTCCCATCAGGCGTTTCTGACGCGGGAGGCCTTGGAAAACATCGCCGAGACAACGCTTTCCAATCTTCGCGATATATCGAAGACGGGAAGATGTGAAAACGAACTGTGCTACCGCTGCGGCAATGTAGACAACTGCAAAAACCAGCGCTGCGAAAAGTGCTTCTGATACGGTAAACCGAAATTTAGCGCACCAAAGGCTCCACCGCAGGGCGGGGCACCGGAGCGAAGCGGAGGCGTGCAGAGCTGAGCTGTCACGGTGAAACCGTGACTGAGGGGGTGGGAAGCAGTGTTGTCTGCGAAGTGTCCCCCCTCAGTCGCTCCTTCGTCGCGTCAGCTCCCCCCCGTAAACGGGTGGAGCCTTTCCGTCGCTAGACACAAATTTACAACCAACAAGCCCCTGCCTGCCGCAAATGCGGCAGGCAGGGGCTTCAGCGTGTCAAAAAAGTATTTTTTGACACGCTGGCAGACGTCAAGAAAGCCCGAAAGGCAAGCAACTCTCACTCGTAGGCGTACACAGGTACGGTAGAGTGAGAGCTGCGCAGTAAGTCAAAATCCTTGCGAAGCAAGCCTTTCCGGGCACGGATGTTTTATAAATGATATGATTTCCGGCAAACTGTATTCGGAGCAAGAGCCCCGTTCCGTATCTTGATTTTGACGGTTTCGGGGTTTATTGACAGTCTGAAGCCCCTGTCTGCCGCAAATGCGGCAGACAGGGGCTTGCACAATTTATTGTTCTTCACTTGCCGGGCGGTTCTTCACAATCATCATCCAAAGTGCTGCGGCGATAATCAGCAGCGGCAGAACGTACAGCAATACGTGCGCAAGTCCGCGATCATACGCCTTTCCCGGAACAATCTGATTCCATGCAAAATCCTCGGATAAAACGAACGCGGTCAACAGCGCGAGCGAAGAAAACACAATGGCTGCGATCGGCTTCCTGAGGCCGGAAACCAGGGCAGTCAGCAGACTGAAAACGGCCAGCGCAGCGATTACGGTCAGGCGGGTCATGCATGCCTGCCTGTCAACTCCGTTCTGTATGTTTATCCGGCAGAGCTTTGCGTATTCCCAAAGAGACATCCGAACAAGATCGTTGCCGGAAAGTCCGTTCTTCGCATTGACGACTGTATCACCGACATCTTTGAGCCATTGCCGCCGTTCCTGTTTTGCCGTGCCGTAGGGCAGCAGAAAGCACAGAACAAGCAGCACTGCCGTCAGCAGCATCGCAAGATAGGGAAGAAGTGTTTTATCCTTCATTTCCTTTTGCCTCTGCGGTCGGCATCTGCGGTGTTTCATCGGCGTTTGCAGTCTGCTCCTGCGGCTCGTTTTCCTTCTCGACGAAGGTCATCAGCTCATCGCCGGTGATGGTTTCACGCTGCAGCAGGAAAAGGGCAACTTCATCGAGAAGCTCGCGGTGCTCCTGCAAAAGCGCACATGCCTGCTTGTAGGAAGCATCCAAAAGGATTCGCACCTCGGCGTCTGCATCGGAGGCAGTTGCCTGCGAGCAGTCCATATAGGCCTTGTCATCGAGATATTCGCTGCCTGCGGAGGTAAGATTCATCAGACCGATCTTATCGCTCATGCCGAACTGCATGACCATCTTGCGTGCAAGCTCGGTTGCCCGCTCGATGTCGTTGGCGGCGCCGGTAGTCTGCACGCCGAAGACGGTCTGCTCTGCGGCGCGTCCGCCGAGCAGGGTCTGAAGCTCCACAAGGAGCTCCTGCTTGGTGCTGAGGTATTTTTCCTCCTCGGGTGTCTGCATCGTGTAGCCGAGTGCGCCGGAGGTATGGGGAACGATGGTGATCTTGGAGACGGGCTTGGTGTTCTTCTGCAGGGCGGCGACCAGTGCATGGCCGACCTCATGATAGGATACAATGCGCTTTTCAATGTCGGTCAGGACGGTGCCCTTCTTTTCAGTGCCTGCAATGACGACCTCGAACGAGGTCAGCAGGTCTTCCTGATTGACGGTATGGCGGCCGAGACGAACAGCACGCAGGGCGGCCTCGTTGACGAGGTTTGCAAGGTCTGCACCGACGGCACCTGCGGTTGCCTGCGCGAGCTTGTGCAGGTCAACGTCCTCGGCAAGCTTGATGTTTCTCGTATGCACGCGAAGCGTCTGATAACGACCCTCTAAATTCGGACGGTCAACGATGATGCGGCGATCGAAACGGCCTGCACGCAGCAGCGCCTTGTCCAGAATTTCGGGACGGTTGGTCGCTGCAAGAATGACGACACCCTTGCTGGAGTCAAAGCCGTCGATCTCGGCAAGCAGCTGATTGAGGGTCTGTTCGCGCTCGTCGTTGCCGCCGAAGCGGCTGTCACGGCTGCGGCCGATGGCGTCGATCTCGTCAATAAAGATGATGGCCGGAGCGACCTTTGCGGCCTGCTGGAACAGGTCACGCACACGACTTGCGCCGACGCCGACGAACATTTCCACGAAGTCCGAGCCGGAAATCGAGAAGAACGGCACGTGCGCCTCGCCTGCAACGGCCTTGGCAAGCAGGGTCTTGCCGGTGCCGGGGGAACCGACCAGAAGCGCACCCTTGGGGAGCTTTGCACCAATGGCGGTGTATTTTTTCGGGTTGTGGAGAAAGTCGATGATCTCCACGAGAGATTCCTTGGCTTCATCCTGACCTGCAACATCGCGGAAGGTGACGCCGGTCTCCTTTTCCATGTAGACCTTTGCCTTGCTCTGCCCGATGCCGCCGATGCCGCCGAGGCCGTCCATGCGCTTCGTAAGGAAGCGGGAAATCAGCAGGAACAGGGCTGCCATTACGAGAATGGGCAGGATCCACTCCAAAAGGAAGGTGACAAGATAGTTCTGCTCCTCGGGGATTTTTCCGGAAATTTCGATTTCGTGGGACTCTAAACGCTCCACAAGATCGTTTGTGACATAGTTGTCGATGGTGCCGGTATAATAGCTTTTTTCCTTGCCGTCTTTATCGGTGGCCTTGAAGGTGATGGTCTCGGTGTCGAAGGTGACCTCCTTGACCTTTTCCTCGTCAACCATTGTGAGGAATTCGTCAAAGGTGACCTCCTTTGTGGATTCCTTCGTCAGATTCTGCCAAAGTGTATTGAGCAGAAGTGTGCCGATGATGGCGGCGATAACGATCAGGATAAATCTGCCGTTGCGCGAAGGCTTATCCTGCTTGTTGTTGTCTTTTCGGTTGTTATTCTGATTCATAGCAGCCTCCCGGATATATGCTTAATATGTCCCGAATCAGGAAATATAGTATGTATTTCAGAATTCAAAACACAATTATACCACAAAAAAGCAAACTCCGCAACTTGCGGATGCAAAAAATCTAATTTCGGAAAAATCAGGAGAGATTACAGATTGTAGTTGTGAATCAATAATAAATCTGATATAATGCATGATGAATGATTATTTATAATGGGAGATTAGGTGCATGAGAGACAGAAAACCCGATAATCGAAAACGCGACTTTGATAATGCAGAGCCGCGGGAAAACCTGATCGAGGGCAGAAATGCCATGACCGAGGCACTCAAATCCGGCCGCACGATCGACAAGGTCTTTGTTGCCGACGGCGATACCGACCGTTCGCTTCTGCGCCTTGCCGAGCAGGCAAAAAAGGCGGGTGCCGTGGTGGTCAGCGTTGACCGCCGCAAGCTCGATGCCATGAGCGCGACCGGCGCACATCAGGGGATCATGGCCTCTGTGGCTGCCCATGAGTATTCCTCGGTTGAGGACATTCTTGCCCGTGCCGAGGGCAGGGGAGAAGCACCCCTGATCGTCATTTGCGATGAACTGTCTGACCCCCATAATTTAGGCGCGATCCTGCGTACCGCAGAATGTGCGGGTGCGCACGGCGTCATCATCCCGAAGCGCCGCTCCGTCGGTCTGACGGCAGTCGTTTCCAAAACCTCTGCAGGTGCGCTGGAATATATGCCGGTCGCCCGCGTGAACAACATCACGGCAACGATCAACGACCTGAAACAAAAAGGCGTCTGGGTCTTCGGCACGGCTGCCGACGGCACAACAAAGCTCTATGATGCCGATCTCAAGGGCCCGGCAGCCATCGTCATCGGCAACGAGGGCGAGGGCATGAGCCGCCTTGTCGCCGAAAGCTGTGACTTCAAAGTCAGTATTCCCATGCGCGGCGAGATATCCTCTCTCAACGCTTCCGCAGCGGCCGCAATTTTGTTATATGAGGCAGTCAGACAAAGACTCTGACGAGAAAACCGATGAAAGAGCATGCGCAGGAACAACTGAATAAAGAATCCCTGCCCATGCAGGAAATCGAGGAAACCTTCACTTTAGAGCAAATCATGGAAGAGTTCGGCTCGGGTGCGAGTGCGGAGGACGTGATCGCCTCCGGTGAAGAAATCGCGCAGTTCGAGCAGTGGAATCCGGAGGAGGAGATCCCGCAGACCCCTGTTGAGGAGCCGGCGGAGCTTCCCGAGGTGCCGGAAGAGCCTGCAGAGCGGATGCCGCAGGAGGCTCCGGCCGAAGAAATGGCTGAGTCTGCCGAAGACACGGAAGCGCAGGAATTTGCTCCGGAAACGAAAATTGAGGAAGAAAGGCCTCCGAAGCAAAAGCGGGAAAAACAGCCGAAAAAGCCGAAAAAGCAGAAAAAGGCGAAGCTCCCGCAGCAGCCGATACAGGTGAAAAAGCCCCCCGAAGAAGAGCATATCCTTTCGCCGGAGGAGCTGATTTACGACAACAGGCAGAAGCTCGGCAAAAGCCGTCTGCGCCTGGGCCTGGCAACTGCGGTCTGCGTTTTGAGCCTGTTTTTGACGGTTTACCGCGACAAGGCGATGCAGTTTATTCCGCAGCTCAATGATGCACGCCTGCAAGGCTGGGCGTCCGTCGGCCTTTTGATGCTTTGTATGGCACTGTGCTTCGACGTGATCGGGGAGGGCATCCGTCAGATCATTTCCGTGCATCTGCGTGCAGAGGCTTTGAGCCTTGTCACAACGCTGTTTATCCTGATCGACTCGTTCCCGGCCATCCACGCAGGACGCTTCCCCTTTGCCGCCATCGGCACGCTGCTTTTGTGCTTTAACCTTTTGGGTCTGTCCGACGGCTGGCAGGCAAATATCCGCACCTTAAAGAGCGTCCAGACGGCAGACCCGCCCTTTGCTGTGCGCGAAAGCAAGCAGATCCGCGGCTCGGAAAGCGGCCTATATGCAGGCAGCGGGGATGCTTCGCAGTTTATGCACGACTTCGGCAAGCGGGATCTGACAGACCGTGTGATGGAGATTTATGTTCCCGTGATGCTGCTTCTGAGCATCGCTGCAGCGGGTGTCATTGCCGCGATGTACCACCGCGATTTTCTATGGTGTCTGACCCTGATCCTGATGGGCGTGTCGCCTCTGTGTGCAGGGCTGTGCTACAAACGCCCCTTCGCCCTTCTTGCGACGAGACTTTCCAAGCTGGGTGCGGCGCTTTGCGGCTGGGAGGGTGCGAAAATCTTCAGCGGCCGTCATACCATTCTGATTTCCGATACTGATGTTTTCCCAAAGGAGAATATCAGCCTCAACGGCATGAAGCTCTACGGCGAGCATGACATGAGCCGTATGATCTCCTATGCCTCCACAGTCACCTTCTGCTGTGACAGCCCGCTTGCGTATCTGTTCGACCAGCTTCGCGAGACGGAAAACTGCCGCCGCTATGAGGTGCGTGCCATCCGCAGCTATGAGGGCGGCGGTGTCGGCGCGGACATCATGGGCGACATCGTTTTGATGGGCTCTCTCAAGTTTATGAACAGCATGGGCGTCCATATGGATGCGGGCATGAAGGTCAAGCAGGCGGTGTATCTTTCCGTCAACGGCGAGCTTGCGTGCGTGTTTGCCATGAAGTACAAGCCCGCGCACAGTGTTGCCAACGGCCTCGATGCCATCGTCTCCGACAGCCATTTTGATGCCGTTCTGGCCACACGCGATTTTCTGGTCAACCCGGCGTTTTTACAGAGTAAATACGGCGTGGATGCCGACCTTCTGGATTACCCGCTCGTGAAAGAACGCGAGGCGCTTTCCGAAAAGAAACTCTCCGAAGAGGGCAGACAGGGTGCGATCCTCGGCAAGAATAGCTTTGCCGAATTCGCGGCAGTGGTCGCGGGCGGCAGAGACCTGCGCACCTGTGTCCAGTTCGGCACAGTTTTGTGTGTATTTGCAGGGCTGTTCTGCGGGATGATCCTTGGCCTTATGGCCTTGTTCGGCGCGGTAAAAACCGCCTCCTGCATGAATGTCGCCATCCTGCTTTTGGTCTGGGCGCTGCCCGGACTGCTCCTGTCCCGGTGGACGAAGAAAAAATAATCGGGAAAAATTCATTTTGAGATTGCATTATGGATTTATTTCCGCTATAATAATTCTAACTGTGGCAAAATTGAATGAAATGCCGCTGATGCCGGTCTTCGGCGTCACGAAAGGAGAAACAATATATGTATACAGCAAAGGATATCCGCAACATCAGCCTGCTCGGTCATGGCGGTGACGGCAAGTCTGCTCTTTGCGAGAGCATGCTCTACCTCACCAAGGTCATTACCCGTCTGGGCAAGCGTGCCGATGGCACCACCGTCTCCGACTTCGACGAAGAAGAAAAGAAGAGACAGTATTCCATCAAGACGTCCGTCATTCCCGTCGAGTATAAGAATTGCAAGCTCAATGTGCTGGATAACCCCGGCTATTTTGACTTCGCAGGTGAAATCGTGCAGTCTCTGCGCGTTTCCGATTCCGGTCTGATCTGCCTGAGCGCAAAGTCCGGCATCGCAGTCGGCACCGAAAAGGGCTGGAAGTCCTTAGAGAAGGCCGGCCTGCCTGCAATGTTCTATGTTTCCAAGCTGGATGAAGAGCACGCAAACTTCTTCGGCACCGTGGATTCCCTCCGTGATACCTTCGGCGCATCCGTCATCCCCTTCACCTTCCCCATCCTGAGCGGCGAAGAAGCAGTTGCAGTTGTTGACCTTCTGACCAAGAAGGCATACGACGCTTCCGGTAAGGAAGTTGCTCTGACCGCCGATGCAGAAGAAAAAATCGAAGAATACATGATGGAACTCAACGAGCAGGTCGCTGAAACCGACGAAGCTCTCATGGAAAAGTTCTTCATGGAAGAGCCCTTCACCGACGAAGAGCTTCTCACCGGCGTTAAGGCCGGCCTGAAGGAACGTGTCATCACCCCCGTGTTCTGCGGCTGTGCAGCTACCGGCCTCGGCACCGAGATCCTGATGCAGAATCTCATCAAGTTCGCACCCAACCCCGAAGAGGGCAAGCCCATGATCGCTGTTGACGACGAGGGCAACGAATCCGAATTCAAGCCCAACGGCAGCCCCATGGCATTCGTATTCAACACCATCACCGACCAGTACGGCAAGAACTCCTACTTCAAGGTCATCTCCGGCGATGTCGAAGATACCCTTACCGTTGTCAATGCCCGTACCGGCGACAACGAAAAGCTCGGCAATATGTTCTTCCCGCGCGGCAAGGAAAACAACAAGGTTTCCAAGATCTGCTGCGGCGATATCGGCGTATTCACCAAGCTGGCCTCCGTTCGTACCGGCGATACCCTGTGCCTCCCCGGCAAGGCCATCACCATCAAGCCCATGGAATATGCAGAGCCCTGCTACCGCATGGCAATCTATGCAAAGACCAAGGGTCAGGAAGATAAGGTCGCAGGCGGCCTTGTCAAGCTGAACGAAGAAGACGCTTCCTTCACCTACGGCAACGATCCGGAGACCAAGGAAATGATCATCGCAGGCGTCTGCGACATCCACCTGAGCGTCATCATCTCCAAGCTGCTGTCCAAGTATAAGGTCGAAGCAGAGCTTCGTCCCGCTAAGATCGCTTACCGCGAAACCATCAAGAAGAAGGTCGAGATCCACGGCCGTCATAAGAAGCAGTCCGGTGGCCACGGCCAGTTCGGCGATGTTTACATCCGCTTTGAGCCGCAGTCCGAGACCGAAGACATGATTTTCGAAGACGAGACCGTCGGCGGCTGCGTCCCCAAGAACTTCATCCCCTCCGTTGAAAAGGGTCTGCGCAACTGCATCGGCAAGGGCGTTCTGGCAGGCTACCCCGTAGTCTTCCTGAAGTCCACGCTGTACTTCGGCTCCTACCATCCCGTCGACTCCTCCGATATGGCATTCCAGACCGCAGCCGGCATCGCCTACAAGGAAGGCCTGCCCACCGCAGGTCCCACCATCCTTGAGCCGATCGCAGAGCTGAAGGTCATGATCCCCGATTCCAACATGGGCGACATCATCGGCGACCTCAACAAGCGTCGCGGCAGAGTCATGGGCATGAATCCCGATCCCGAAAACACCGGCTGGCAGATCGTGGAAGCAGAAGTTCCCATGGGCGAAATGAGCTCCTATGCAATCGACCTGCGCTCGATGACCCAGGGTCGCGGCTCCTACGGCATGAAGTTTGTCCGTTACGAGGAAGT
>JAKSPM010000139.1 GCA_024404825.1 Clostridia bacterium | reverse complement strand
ACGGTGTCGCCCTTGCTGTTTTTCGGGAACAGCTCGTTGAGCAGCTCGATCCAGTGCTCTAAGGTCTCAATGCAGTCATAGTCCCATTTGCTCGGGGAGATCGCCAGCGCGGCAAAGCCTGCGTTGCGGAGCTGTTTTCCGAGCTCTTCGTCACCGGCGCTGTAGAAGACCACATCGGGCTTTAAGGTCATCAGCTTTTCGATATCGACCTCAGTGCCGTTGATATAATCGGTCTTTGCATTGAGAATTTCGGGATAAAGCTCACCGAGCAGACCTGCCTTTGCCGGTGCCATAGACTGCTGCGGGATGCCGACGAGCTTGCTTGCGGAATCGAAGAAGACTGCAAGAACGCTCGGCAGGGGATAGATGTCGCACACAGCGATCCTTTGAATGTCCGTCGGAACGGTCACTTTGTTGCCGTTGTGGTCGATCACAACATGGGTCGCGGCGGCATCTTTCTTGTCAGTGGGTGCACAGGCGGTGATAGCTGCCAGTGCTGCAAGAATCAGCACGAAGCTGATAACTCGCTTAAAAGTTTCTTTCATGTCAGATACCTCTTTTGTAATGTATTTGAAAACCGATCAGATACCGTGGTTTTCCGAAAGCACGCAGACGGGTACAACATCAAGCACTTCGCCGTGATCCGTCTGCAAGCGGCGGATCGCTGCCTCCACGCCGAAATACGTTCGCAGGTTTTCCTCGGTAACGATCTGCTGCGTCTGCCCGAAAAGATAGCTGCCGCCGGGGCTCAGCAAAAGTGCCTTGTCCGCTCTTTGCAGGGCGTGGGCAGGGTAGTGGGTGTTGAACAGACAGCCGATGCCCTTTTCCTTCAGCTTGCTGATGGTGTCAAGCACAATGAGCTGATTTTTGAAATCAAGGTTGGATTCCGGCTCATCTAAAATCAGAAGGGAAGGCTTCTGTGCCAAAGCACGGGCGATCAGCACGAGCTGCAGCTCGCCGCCGGAGAGCTCTGAACAGCGTTTTGCGGCAAGATGGGAAATGCCGAGCTCCTGCAAGACCTCCTCGGCAAGGGCAACATCCTCCTTTTTCGGTGCGGAAAACACATCAAGCTGACCTGTTCTTCCGAGCAGGACGGTTTCCAAAACGGTAAACGGCAGTGAGCCGTTTCGCGCCTGCGGAACATAGGCAACGTGTGAGAAAAACTCCCTGGTCGGGATGGAGCGGATGCTTTTTCCGTCCAGAAAGCTGCCTCCGTTCTGCCATTTCAGGCTGCCGAGCGCGGCACGCAGAAGGGTCGTTTTTCCGGAGCCGTTGGGGCCTAATACCGCAACGATCTGCCCGGAGGTAAGCGAAAAACAAATATCCTTTAATACCGGGACGTTTTTGGCATAGCCGAACGAGCCGTTTCTGACCTCCAGTATCATAACTGCCACCCCCTGCCCTTTCGCATGAGAAGGATAAAGAACGGCGCACCGACAATGGCGGTGAGCACGGACACCGGCAGGAAGCAGCAGCGGGCAAGGGTATCGACCAGCACCATGAAAAATGCACCGAGGCCGACGGATGCGGGCAGAACCGACAGGTGATTCGAGCCGAACAGCATCCTGCACATATGCGGAATCAAAAGGCCGACCCATCCGACCTGCCCGCACATGGAAACGCAGGCAGCCGTAATCAGCGTGGCGAGCAGCACCGTGATAAAACGCAAGGCCCGGATGCTGACGCCGGAGGCGTAGCTTTCGTCCTCAGAAAGCGGCAGCAGATTCATCCGCCAGCGCAGAAGATAGAGCACCACAAGCCCGAAAATCACGGGCGGAGCTCCGAATAACAAAGAGCGGTAGCTTGCGCCCTTCAGGTTTCCCATCAGCCAGTAGGTGATGGCGGGGAGCTGGTTTTCGGGGTCGGCAGCGTATTTTACAAGTGTCACGAGCGCATTGAACAGCGAGCCGATCATAATGCCCGCAAGCACGATGGTGCTGATGCTGCGGCGCTTTTTTGCGCTTGCAAGCCAGGTCAAAAGCACGGCAGCAAGCCCCATCACAAGGGAAATTGCCTGCCGCATGACCATTCCCGCACCAAGCAGGATCGCCAATGCCGCGCCGAAGCTTGCACCGCTTGCAACGCCGACGGTATCGGGCGTGGCGAGCGGGTTGGCAAACAGACTTTGAAACGCACAGCCTGCCGCGGAGAGGCCGGCGCCGACGATGAGCGCCATCAGAATTTCCGGCATCCGGATCTTCCAGATCGCAGCCTCCGTAAAAGTGGGGAGGGTCTGCTGCCCTGTGAGCTTATCCCGCACGGAAATCAGTATATCCCGTACCGATACGGGATATTCGCCGATGGCGAGGCAGACGAGACCTGCCGCAAGCGGCAGGAGCGTCAGAATGATATGCCAATAAGCCGGCAGGCGGCCGACCTTCGTTGTCAGCTTCATTTTTTTGCTCCCGCGGCGTAGGCGACCTTGGAGCTTACCCCGTCGAGTTTCCCGAGCTGACCGGAAAGTGCGCTGATGGCGTCCTGCGGAGCGTCAATGGCAACGCAGATGATATTGATGCTTCTTTCGCGGTAGGGGATGCCCATTCTGCCGATGATGTATTGCCCGTATCTGTGAAGCAGGTCATTGAGTGCCTGCACGGATTCGGGATTTTCGATAATCATGCTGATGACTGCAACTCTTGTTTCCATAGTACCCTCCATATAAAAATACGCTGCATCTGCGAAAGATACAGCGATAGTGTGCCCTTATTGCCGTATCTTCCGCCGCAAACCGAATTTTGGTGTCAGATCCTGCCCTTTATATATCACAAAAGCGGGAGCGTGTCAATGCTTTGCGTAAAATCAAAGTCAAGAAGATTTCTTTCCGCAAAACTCTGTTTTGCGGGCATGGTTGACACCATGTGTTCAAAAAGTTATAATACCAACAGAGGATAAACCTCAAGAAAATAAAGGAGAGAAGCTTATGTTTTGTTCAAAATGCGGCGCAGAAATGAAGCCCACAGATGCATTCTGCCTCAAGTGCGGAACGGAAAACAGACCCGCAGCTCCCGCACAGCCCTTCCGAGGCACGATACCCGCATCTCCGAATCCCGCAAAGCCTGCCCAAAACCCTGCTCCTGCAGCGGCCTACCCCGCGCAGAATGCTGCTTCCCCGGCACCGAATTCCGCATACCGTGCAGCGCCTGCTTATCCGAATCCCGCGCCTGTGCCCGGCTATTCGCCCTATCCCGCGGCTCCCGCAGAAAAAAAGAAGAAAAAGGCGCTGCCCATCATCCTCAGTGCAGCAGCCCTGGCACTGATCCTGACCGCGATCCTGATCGGCCGCTGCTTCGGCCCAAAGGCAGCAGCACGCCGCTTTATGCGTGCCTACTCCACCATGAGAGCCGAGAAGATAGTCAACCTTCTTCCGAAGGATATGATTGAAAAAATCGAAGACTACAAAGATGTCGATATTGATGATTATATTGATGAACTTGAAGATGAGCTTGAAGATTTCGACGACGAACTGAAGGATGAGTTCGGCGACAACTACCGCATCAGTTTCAAGATCCTCGATACGGAAAAGATCGACGGCAAGGATTTCCGTAATCTGAAGGAGGAGTGTGAAGATTATTACGGCCTGGACGAAGACCGGATCACGGCTGCAAAGACAGTGTACGGTTTGTTGAAGTTCAAGGGCAGTGAAGGCCGCGAGTATGAAACTAATGAGCTTACCGTTGTAAAATACAAAGGCAAGTGGTATGTGATAGAAGGAATCTATTTCTGAGCCTGCTACATACAACAATCCCCTTTCCCGGAAACGGGAAAGGGGATTTCTATAACACGCATACTGATAA
>JAKSPM010000138.1 GCA_024404825.1 Clostridia bacterium | reverse complement strand
TGGTAGGCCGTTACCCCACCAACTATCTAATCAGACGCGAGGCCATCTTTCAGCGGATTGCTCCTTTGGTGCTCGGGGGATGCCCCCTAAGCACGTTATGCGGTATTAGCAGTCGTTTCCAACTGTTGTCCCCCTCTGAAAGGCAGGTTCCTCACGCGTTACTCACCCGTTCGCCACTAAGCTAAAACTTCCGTCTCCGAAGAGGCTTCCATAGTAGCTCCGTTCGACTTGCATGTGTTAGGCACGCCGCCAGCGTTCGTCCTGAGCCAGGATCAAACTCTCAATAAAATTGTATCTTAAAGCCTTTCGGCTCTAAAATCATTTCATTAAGTATTCGCTTCTAGCTATACTCAAGAATTTTCGTTGGCTATTC
This sequence comes from Clostridia bacterium, assembly GCA_024404825.1. GTDB lineage: Bacteria > Bacillota > Clostridia > Oscillospirales > Oscillospiraceae > JAKSPM01. The sequence goes on along the minus strand of JAKSPM010000138.1, from coordinate 3,429 downwards.
TTCGCTATCAATCTCTTGACATCATAAGAACAACTTGTTAATCAAAATTGTCCAAGGTGCTATTTGTTCATGTTCACGTTATTCAATTTGCAAGGTACACTCCGCATCTGCGGGCCTATATCAATCCGCTCGCTTCATCGGCTTTTGCCTCAGCGGCAGCGAACTTCTATACTATAGCGCAATCGGTTTCGATTGTCAAGAACTTTTTTTACTTTTTTCAAAGTTTTTTGCAAGCTCAGCAGCTCGATCGCCGCGCGCTTGGTTATACTATCAAAAGCCCGACAGTTTGTCAACTGTTTTTTTCTGTTTTTTTCGCTTTTTTTGAGTTTTTTTCGCACAGATTCATCAAGGCTCTTATTGCGCAGAAAATCGGTGCAACGAGAACAATCAAAATGTCCGGTAACGGATATTTTAGCGTGCAAACGATTGCGGAAATCAAGAAAATGACGACCGTGCTCGCTCGTTCGCCACAGCCTGCAATTGTTTTTTGCAGCTGCTCTCGCAGCAAAACGCACAGGGCACTCATCAAGCAAAAGTTCCCCGTGGTCAATGCCGCGGACAGCACCGGCTCAAAGCGTTCCACAACGCTGAAGGCGCGGATGGTTTTTACCATAGCATAAAACGGAACCTTCTCGCAGCTTGCAAAGTCGCGCGATTGTGAGATCCAGACCAGGATTGTCGGCAGTATCCACAGAGCAGCGAGCATCGCTGCCCATAAGCCACGCTTTTGCCGCACCTTGATTCCTTTCTGTGTGCAAAGAAGCATCGGCAGGAAAACCCAGATAAGAGAAGTATACCCGATTTCCGGGCGCACTACACCCGTCGGATAAATTACATTGATATTTTTCAAAGAAAACACTGCGATCAGTGTATATATAATGATTAAAAAGAAAAAGCAGATCGCCGATACGCGCAGGATCCTGTCGAGTCCGCCCGCAGAAGCATACACAGCCAGCGCAAGCAGCAGAAGATCCATCCAAAGGGTATGCTCCGCTGTTGGATAGCTGATGCCGGTAAACTGCGCCGCTCTGCCGAGGAGCAGGGCAAGCAGCAAAAATGCCGCAAGGCTCAGAAAACGGTTTTCAGTGATTATGCTGCTATCTTGCATCATCATCCACAGGCCGACTGCGACAGCGGCAGTCAAAACGACTGCTGCCGGATGCAGCTTCGGCAGAAGCTGCACTGCAGGAACACTGCACGCGCAGAATAGCAGCGCACCGGATTGACGGCTATGCACGAAGTTCCACCCTCTCTTCTATAATTACCAAGCGCGGCAGGCGCACATCCCGTTCCTCCATTACCGCAGAACGGAGGTCGCTCAAGGTCACATCCGAGCTTCTTGCCGAAAGGTAGGCTGTAACCTGTTCCAGATCCAGCTGCTCCTGCGCGGTATACACCTCGCTTGACGGGCGAAGCGCTTCGCTCATAACGACCTGCTCAACGGCAACGTCAATGCTGCCCGAAAGAATGATCTTTTGCGCTGTCTGCAAAAAGGCAACGCCGGACGAGGCTTTTTTCAGATCCTCCACGGCAAGCTCGAAGGTCTCCCCGCTTCCCTGCTGTCCGTTTTCTCCGCGCAAAAGGAAGCCCTGCCCGGAGGCCTCGACCTGCAAGGTGCGAATCGGCGCGAGCTCGGCGGCGTCATGGATTTCAAACGGGAGCTGACCTGCAAAGGTCAGCATCAAAAACACAAGCAGCACACAAACGACACTTCTCATACTTACCTCTGATTGCGTATATTTTCCGGATGGAGGTCGGGATCGCGGTATTTCATCGTTTTCAAGCGCGGACGCAGCAGCCGTTCAAGTCCCGAAATGGAGGAAAACGGAGAAAGATACGGCACACCGAGAGACATCAGTGAGGCAAGGTGAAGAAGCAGCAGCAAAAACGCCACGCTCATCCCGAACAGCCCTGCGAATCCCGCACAGGCGGCAATGGCAAATCGCCAGACACGGACGGCATCGGAAAAATCCTTGCCCGGCAAAACGAAGCCGCAGATGCCCGCGATGGATACGACGATCAGCGCCGCCGGCGAGATCAGCTTTGCCTCGACTGCCGCAGTCCCGACAACCAGGCCGCCGATGATGGAGATCGTCTGCCCGATCGCCTGCGGAAGAGATACCCCTGCTTCCTGCAACAATTCAAACGCGATCAGAAGCGACAGCACCTCAAAGATTGTCGGAAACGGAACAAGGGTCTTGCTTTCAATGAGAGAAAGCAGCAGCTTCGTCGGAAGCATTTCCTGGTGGAACGCCGTCATGGCGATATACAATCCCGGAAGCAGCAGGGAGATCAAAAGCGCCGCATACCGAAGCACACGGATACAGGAGGCGGAAACATAGTCCGTTGCACGATCCTCGGGGGAATCCATCAGGCTCGCAAGATCGACCGGTGCAAGATAGCCGAGCGGAAGACCGTCCACCAAAAGGCCGACCCGGCCGGCAAGAAGTCCCCTACAGAATTTGTCCGTCCGCTCAGTGTAGGAAAGCAGCGGAAAAGCCGTTCTGCGGCTGCCGGTGATGTATTCCTCCACGGCAGAGGGTGCCAAAAGTCCGTCAATGTCGATGCAGTCCAACCGCTGCTCCATCGCGCGGACATACTCAGGGTTTGTCAGTCCCTTGACCCAGACAACCGTCACATTGGTGAGGCTTTTGCGTCCGACCGTCTTGCCGGTCAGGCGCAAATCGGGCGTCCGCAGATGTCTTCGGACAAGACTCGTATTGGTGCGGATGGTCTCGGTAAACGCATCCTTTGCACCCTTGACGGTATTTTCGACCTCAGGCTCTGAGGGGCCTCTCTTCTCCCCTGTTTTATTTTCAAAGGCAATCGCTCCAACGCTCGGGAATAACACGACCGAAAAACCGTTAACAAGTTTTTTCGCAACCGTATCCAAATCCATGCAGGGATCCGCCACGGCATTATACACCGTGGAGTAAAGCGCATTTTGATAGAGCTTTTGCATGGTTTGTCCACGGAGCTGCTCTAACAGCGGTCGGATGACGTATTCCGATATTTCGCTGCCGGAGGTCAGTCCGTCGATGGAATATATATATAATGTATAATGGCAGACGGAAAGCTCGCGGAAAAGAAAGTCCCCGGCACCGTCAAAGATCGCGCAAATATTCTCATGCGTGACCGCTCCGGGATAGAGCGGCGAACGTTCGGGATGATATCCTTCATGCATCAAATCACCTCGAATGTAGTATGCGCGGGAAAGAAAAACAAATACGGATTTTCCCCGTGAAGGCAGAATCGAAAATTTTTACGATTTTTTTGATTTTTGTGCTTGACAACCTTGGGATGTATGTGTATAATGAACACCGTCGCCGAGAGATGTCGGCGGAACAAGCTGGAAGGTTAGCTCAGCTGGGAGAGCACCTGCCTTACAAGCAGGGGGTCACAGGTTCGAGCCCTGTACTTTCCACCATA
>JAKSPM010000137.1 GCA_024404825.1 Clostridia bacterium | reverse complement strand
AAACTTTGTTTTGCGGGCGCGGTTGACACCGCGCGTTCAAAAAGTTATAATATCCGTACATGTAGAATAGGGAAGAAGGGGCTTTTATGCCTGTTTCCGCTATGCAGACGTAAAATAATCAAACAAGCAAAAAAATGATATAAAGGAAGGTTACTATGGAAAAACTCTACGGCAAAGATCTTGCCATCATGGCAACGAAGGCCCGCCTTTTGGCGGTCAGCGCGGTGCATAACGCATCGTCCGGCCATCCCGGCGGCTCCATGTCCTGCATGGACGCTTTGACGACCCTGTATTTTAACGAGCTCAACATTGATCCCGCAAATCCCACCTGGGAAGACCGTGACCGCTTTGTCCTGTCCAAGGGTCACTGCGCTCCGGCACTGTACTCCGTCCTTGCTTTGCGCGGCTTCTATCCGCAGGAGAAGGTCATGGAGCTGCGCTCCATCAAGTCCCATATGTCCGGCCACCCCGATATGCGCCATGTACCCGGCGTTGACATGTCCACCGGCTCTCTCGGCCAGGGACTTTCTGCCGCAGTCGGTATGGCACTGGCTGCCAAGACCACGGGCAAGACTTACCGCACCTACGCCATCTGCGGCGACGGCGAGATCGCCGAGGGTCAGATCTGGGAGGCTGCCATGGCTGCTGCCAAGTGGAAGCTGGACAACCTCTGCGCATTTGTTGATGTCAACGGTTTGCAGATCGACGGCAGAACGGCTGACGTTATGCCCTCCGAGCCGTTAGATAAGAAATTTGAAGCGTTCAACTGGCACGTCATTAAGATTGACGGCCATGACTATGACGCCATTTTGAACGCGCTCAAGGAAGCACGCGAGACCAAGGGTCAGCCCACGATGATTATCCTCTGCACCACCAAGGGCAAGGGTATCTCCTTCATGGAGGGTCAGGCCGGCTGGCACGGCAAGGCACCCAACGATGAACAGTATGCACAGGCAAAGGCAGAGCTGGAAGCTCGCCTGAACGAATTGGAGGGAAAGTAATATGGCAGGAAAAATCGCTACCCGTGCCGCTTACGGTGAAGCACTCGTTGAGCTGGCGGAAAAATATCCGAAGCTGGTCGTTTTAGACGCTGACCTTGCCAATGCCACTATGACCAAGGGCTTTGCGGCAGCTTATCCCGACCGTTTCTTTGACTGCGGCATCGCAGAATGTAACATGACCGGTATCGCAGCGGGTATGTCCACCTGCGGCCTTAAGCCCTTTACCGATACCTTCGCAATTTTCGCTTCCGGCCGTGCCTATGAGCAGGTCAGAAACTCCATCGCCTATCCCCACCTCAACGTGACCGTTGTTGGCTCTCACGGCGGCGTTTCCGTCGGCGAAGACGGCGCGACCCACCAGTGCACCGAGGACTTCGCTCTTATGCGCGAGATTCCCGGCATGCTCGTTTGCTGCCCCTGCGACGGCAACGAGATGAAGCTGGCTGTTGAAGCACTCCTGAACTATGAAGGCCCCGCATATCTGCGTCTTGCAAGACCCGCCACCGAGATCATCACCGATGAGATCGAGGGCTACAAGTTCGAGCTGGGTAAGGCTGCAACGCTGGCTGACGGCAAGGATGTAGCCATCATCGCCACCGGCATCATGGTACCCATCGCAATGCAGGCCCGCGAGATCCTGGCAGCTGACGGCATTTCCGCCCGCGTCATTGATATGCACACCATCAAGCCGCTGGACAATGAGACCGTTCTCAAGGCTGCAAAGGATTGCGGCGCGATCGTCACGAGCGAAGAGCATTCTGTCATCGGCGGCCTCGGCGGTGCAGTCTGCGAGCTGCTCTCCGAGCAGAACCCCGTTCCCGTGGTGCGCCATGGCGTCAATGACGACTTCGGCCGCTCCGGCACGGCAAATGCCGTTATGGAATACTACGGCCTGACCGCAGAAGTCCTTGCCGACAAGGCAAGAAAAGCAATCAGCCTGAAAAAATGAGTGATATCAAAACAACGTTGCAGCAGGACTTGCCCCTGCTGCAACTTCCATTGACGGAGGAAGCGGTGGAAAAGCTGGCAGCCTTCGGCGAGCTGGTGATCGAGAAAAACAAGGTGATGAACCTCACCGCGATCACCGAGCCCGAAGCTGTGGCACAGCTTCACCTGCTCGATTCTCTGACCCTCCTGAAGGCGCTGCCGCTCAAAGGCAAGGCCGTTCTGGATGTCGGCACGGGCGCAGGCTTCCCGGGCGTACCGCTGAAAATCGCGGAGCCCGACATTCGCCTGACCTTGCTCGATTCTCTGCAAAAGCGGATGAACTGGTTGGAAAATGAAGCGCTGCCGTCTTTGAATGTTTCAGCGCGGTTTTTAACAGGCCGTGCGGAGGATTTTGCACAGACGAATCGGGGACTGTTTGATGTCGTGACCTCCCGTGCCGTGGCGAGGCTCAATATCCTCTGCGAGCTGTGCCTGCCGTTTGTGAAAAAGGGCGGGTATTTTGCGGCTATGAAGGGTGAAGCGGCAGAGGAGGAGCTTCTGGAGGCAAGAAAAGCGATTTCCATCCTCGGCGGCAGCTTTGAATGTATCGAAACATATGAAATCGGCGGCGCACTGCATAGAATCATCCTAATTAAAAAAACCGACACCACTCCGCCGCAGTACCCCCGCGCCTACGCCCGGATCAAGCAAAAACCGCTGTAAACAATTGAAAATTGAGAATTGACAATACCGCTAAATTTCTGTTTAACGCACAGGCCAAAGCCTTCTCCTTGAGGAGAAGGTGGCACGGCGAAGCCGTGACGGATGAGGTGGAAAGCCTGCAATATATGAGAATCTTATTCCACCTCATCAGTCTCGCTACGCTCGACAGCTTCTCCTCAAGGAGAAGCCTTTTCAAAGTGTAAATTTCTGTTTACGATAGGAAAACCATATGAAAAAACATCTGTCCCCGGCGGTGCTTTTGTTCTGCCTTGTGCTGCTCTTCGGGTGCGGGAAACCAAAGGTGCAGAAACCGCCGCAAACCGATGCCGTCTCGTCGGCTTCTTTGACGGAGCAGACCTATCAATATAACGAAAACGTCCCGCCCGACGGCGAATTTGCCACGGAGGTCATTGACGATGGCATCCGGTACTTTTGGGGCGGCTTTTCCATCGACATGGAGTATTCCTTTGAACCCGAGACGCTTTCGGACGGCTCGATCTGCCTGTCCAACGGCTTTTTGAGGCTGTTGATCTCCCACACGGACGACTATGACCGCGAAATGTTTACCGCTTACGGCTATGACATGGCGCAGGTCGATTTGGAGGAATACGGCAGCATTCTCATTGATGCAAACGGACTTTCGAAGGACTGTATGTTCTATGATGCCTGCGACAACCTCTGCCTGCGCTATACGACTCCCGCCTCGGACGCAGAGGAGTATCAGGTGCTTGCGGTGGTCAAAAAAGCACCGAACGGCGATTTCTGGCTGCTGCAGTTCCTCGGTACGGAATCGGTGCTGGAGGCCTATATGGTCTATATCCCCCAGTGGGCATCGACGGTAACATTCTATTCAAATTGAAATATCATCAAAAAGCTCCCGATCGGGAGCTTTTTGCATGAGAAGAATTATGATTATTTTTGTGTTAAACAGAAATTTAGCGTTCTTTTGAGCACGTAGGGCGCAGTTTCCCAGATGCGCCGAAATCAGGCGTCGATATACGCTTCGCGCGGGATTGCCACGCGGCAAACACCTCGACAAACAAAAACAACGCACGGAGGGAAACAGCGTTTCCTCCGTGCGTTCAGCGTGTCAAAAAAGTATTTTTTGACACGCTGGCAGACGTCAATAGAACCCGAAAGACAAGCAACTCTCACTCGTAGGCGTACATAGGTACGGTAGAGTGAGA
>JAKSPM010000136.1 GCA_024404825.1 Clostridia bacterium | reverse complement strand
ACTACATTTTTTAATCTTCTTTTTTCGTTCTTCTTTCCTTCACTTCCTCTCCCATTCGTCCACACAGTCACCATATTCACATCTCATTCATTTTCGAATTATATATTCCCGCCACACACATGCCCCGTTTTTGGCTGAGACCCGCCACGCGAGCCTATAAGGCGAGCGTGGCGGGATGCTGCTCTCGGTCAAGCGCCTGCGCGCCGACCCGAAGTCGCGGTCCTATGGACCGGGAGAGAGCAGCTGGAATATTATAATATAGGCTAAAAAATCACGTGGCAGCGCCGGAATACGCATTCCGGCGCTGCTTTTTCTTTGTCACAAGCAATATTATTTTTATCATTTTACGATAAATGATAAAAATAGATTGACGCGTGACAAAGTTTGGTGTATGCTGATGAAAAGAAAAGAGATTGTTTATTTCTGACCGATTGGAGAAATGCATGAGAAATTTTGATTATCAAAAAGAATATAAAAAGCTGCTGACACCTGAAATCGTTGGCTATCTGGCGCAAATCCACGAATTTAAAGGGCAGCAGGGTCTTGCGACGGCATCAAGCGGTGCGCTACTTGCAGAGCTTGTTGAAATAGCTAAAATTCAAAGCACGGACGCATCAAACCGCATTGAAGGCATCGTAACGACCGAAGAACGGATGAAAAAGATCGTCCGTGACAAGACGATGCCGAAGACCAGAAGCGAGCGCGAGATTGCGGGTTATCGCGATGTCCTTGCAACTGTCCATGAAAACTATGATTATATTCCACCAACCACCGGCATCATTTTGCAGCTTCACAGAGACTTATATAAATACTCCGGCAAGTCGATCGGTGGCAACTTTAAGAATTCCGATAATGTCATTGCTGAAGAACATGCCGATGGAACAAAAACGATACGCTTCGAGCCCGTCCCTGCATGGGAAACGGCGGAAGCAATAAAGAATCTTTGCGATGCATTCAACGACGCGGTCGGCAAAGAGGAAATGGATCAGCTTTTGCTGATCCCAATGTTCGTTCTTGACTTCCTGTGTATTCACCCATTCAATGATGGCAATGGCAGAATGAGCCGCTTGCTGACGCTTTTGCTGTTATACCGTGCCGGATACTACGTCGGAAAGTATATATCTGTTGAAAAACTGATTTCCGACTCAAAAGAAACTTATTATGAAGCACTTCAGGCAAGCTCCTATGGATGGCATGAAGGCAAAAATGATTATGAACCGTTTGTGAGCTATCTGCTTGGCGTTATTGTTGCGGCCTATCGTGAGCTTGCCTCGCGCCTGGAGCTTGTTGCGGACAAATCTTTGTCCAAGCCTGACAGAGTGCGCGAGATCATCAAAGGCACACTCAGTAAAATCACAAAGACACAAATCATGGAAAAATGCCCGGATATCAGTCAGGTGACTGTGCAGCGTGCATTGGCAAGCCTGCTTGAATCCGGCGAGATCATCAAAATCGGCGGCGGCAGATATACATCCTATATTTGGAACGGAGAAAGATAACTATGATAACCGGTGAACTGAAAAATAAGATTGACAGCCTTTGGGAGATTTTCTGGGCCGGCGGCATTACAAACCCTTTGACTGTTATTGAGCAGATGACCTATCTCATGTTCATCCATGACTTGGATGATACCGACAACCTGAAAGCAAAAGAGAGCGCGATGCTCGGCCTGCCTTATGAGAGCATTTTTGCAAAGGAAGTCAAAATCGGTGACCGTACTGTGGACGGCAGCCAACTCAAATGGAGCACTTTTCGTGATTTCCCGGCGGCAAAAATGTACTCCATCATGCAGGAATGGGTGTTCCCGTTCATTAAGAATCTGCATGGTGATAAAGAGAGCGCATATTCCAAATACATGGATGATGCGATTTTTATGATCCCGACGCCGTTGCTGCTTGACAAGGTTGTCAATGCGATGGACGAGATCTATGAGAAAATGGCACAGGTGAAGTCCTCAGATGTGCGCGGCGATATCTATGAGTATATGCTTTCCAAGCTTGCTACCGCCGGAGTCAACGGGCAGTTCCGTACTCCGCGCCATATCATCAAAATGATGGTTGAGCTAATGGAGCCGAAAGCGGACGATGTGATCTGCGACCCCGCCTGCGGCACCTCGGGGTTCCTTGTTGCTGCGAGTGAATATCTGAAAGAAAACCGCAAGGCGGAAGTGTTCTTTAATCGGCAGAACAAAGATCACTATATGAACCACATGTTCCACGGCTTTGATATGGACAGAACGATGCTCCGTATCGGCGCGATGAACATGATGACGCACGGCGTGGACAATCCCTATATCGAGTACAGAGATAGCCTGTCCGATCAGAATCCCGACAGAGAAGCCTATTCTCTGATTCTTGCCAATCCGCCGTTCAAAGGCACGCTCGACTATGACATCGTCAGCACGGATTTGTTGAAGATCTGTAAGACCAAGAAGACGGAACTTCTGTTCTTGACGCTCTTTGTGCGGATGCTGAAAATCGGCGGTCGCTGCGCCTGCATCGTCCCGGACGGGGTCCTGTTTGGCTCGTCCACAGCACACAAGGCAATCCGTAAGGAACTGATTGAAAACCAGCGTCTCGAGGCAGTTATTTCTATGCCCTCCGGCGTGTTCAAACCCTACGCGGGTGTCTCCACGGCCATCCTGATCTTTACTAAGACGGGACATGGCGGCACAGACAAGGTCTGGTTTTACGATATGCGTGCGGACGGCTTCTCGCTTGACGATAAACGCACCCCCATAGCGGAAAACGATATTCCCGATATCATCGCACGCTTCCATAACCTCGCAGCGGAAGATGGCAGAAAGCGCACCGAACAAAGCTTCTTCGTCCCCAAGGACGAGATCGTTTCCAACGATTATGACCTTTCTATCAACAAGTATAAGAAAACCGAATACAAGCCTGTGGAGTATCCGTCCACGCAGGAGATTATGGCAGACATTCGGGAGCTCGAAATGAAAATCGGCGAAGAAATGGCTAAACTTGAAGAATTGCTTGAAATGTAAGGAGGATCCTCCGTGCAGGAAAACAATAAATTGCAGCTGTTTGAAAATCAGCCCATTCGTACCGCATGGGACGAAGAACAAGAAGAATGGTATTTTTCCGTTGTTGATGTTGTTGCGGTATTGACGGAGCAAACAACACAGCGTGGTGCCAGTAACTATTGGGCTAAACTCAAAGAACGGTTAAAGGCAGAGGGCGCAAATGAACTGCTGACAAATTGTCAGCAATTGAAAATGAGAGCGAAAGACGGAAAGCACCGCTTAACCGATGTTGCGAATACAGAGCAGCTTCTTCGCATTATTCAGTCCATTCCGTCAAAAAAAGCCGAGCCGTTTAAGCTGTGGCTTGCGCAGGTTGGTAAAGAGCGAATCGACGAAATTATCGATCCCGAACTCGCCATTGATCGCGCCCTTTATACATATGCGCAGAAGGGTTATTCCCCGGAATGGATCAATCAGCGGTTGCAGACCATTCGGGCACGCAAAGAGCTGACGGATGCATGGCAGAATCACGGTGTAGCAGAGGGAAAAGAGTATGCGATCCTTACCGATGAGGTTACAAGAGCGTGGTCGGGGTTGAGCACAAGACAGTACAAAAACCTGAAAGGCCTCAAAAAAGAAAATTTGCGAGATAACATGAGCACGTTGGAGCTGGCACTCAATATGCTTGCAGAGGCGACGACAACAGAGCTCACAAAGGTGCAAAATCCGCAAGGCTTTGAGGAAAACAGAACTGTCGCTCGATCCGGCGGCAAGATTGCCGGTGATGCACGAAAAAGCATTGAAGCAGAAACCGGAATGCCTGTGGTATCGCCCGAGAATGCAAAAAAGCTGAACGAAGTTGTTGTAGACACAATTACGGCGGT
>JAKSPM010000135.1 GCA_024404825.1 Clostridia bacterium | reverse complement strand
GATCAGTGTTTTTTCATCGGCGGGAAGGATCAGCTTGCCGCCGGCAACCGTGTTGGACACAGGTGCCAGGCCGCCGTTGAGCGCTTCCGTGGAGAGGAAGGTGCCTTCCGCATCAAAATAGATCGCATAGCGGTTGCCTTCGATCAGCTTGCTGACTACAGGTACGGTCTCGACCGGCTCATAGAGATTGAAGAGGTAGATCGCCGTGTTCTGCACGCCGTAGGTGGTAAAGCCGGTGTACCATTCCAGTGCCTGATTGTAATTGCCGTTATAGGCAGCACCAAAATTGCGGATATGGAAGCCGCCGTCAGCCGCTTCCAGATACCACATACTGCAGCCGGTCAGCTCTGCCGAGAAGCCGAGGCTGTTGCCGGTCTCGCCGGAGGTCAGATAGTTGCCGGACGCGGTTTGGAACGCATAATAAACAGGCTCCTCCGGTCCTGCACCGGGTGTGGGGATCTCCACCACGGTGAAGACCGCGGCGGGTGCATTCGTGCCGAGATATTTGCCGGAAAGGCTTACGCCGACACTGTCGAGTCTTGCGGTATTGGTGGCAGGCTCCAAACTCACGACACCGTCTGCCGCTGCGCAGTAGAGCATGATCTGCTGGCCGTCATACAGTTCGGTGACTTCTTTGGCGATGATGCTGCCGGAAAGCCCCTGCTCCTCGTTGGGGTCACCGGAGTAGTCGAGCTTCCATGCCCAGTTGAAGGTTGCGGGGTCAACACCGCCCCTTTCTGCGGTCATGTCGGTCAGGTATTCCATGATGAGATCCTGCACGACACCGCCGCCCATATCATCGGTCTGCGACCAGATGGCATCGGTGGTAGTGTAAGCACCGAAGCCGCAGCCGACATTGCCGAGGTGGTAGTTGTTCACCGCAACGAGATAGGTATTGTCAAGCTCAAAGGCTCTGCCGTTGGCAAAGCCTTCGACGATCACGCGGCTGCCCTCGGGCTGATACATATCATAGGTGAAGTTCAGACCGCCGAAGACGGGGTTGGTGAAGTCTTCACCAATGGTCGAATAAGAAACATTGCCGTTTTTGACAGTCGCTTTCAGTCTGGTGGAGGCATTCTGCTCCAAAACTGCCTTGATCTGTGCGCCGGTCAGCGGCAGGACATAGAGATTGTTGTCATATTTATACAGGCGGTAGATGTCCTTCATCGTCATGCTGCCGGCCTTGACATAGTAGCTGCCGTTGACAACGACGGAGGTGGAGGACATATCAATATCCAGGTGGTCGAGACCTGTCGTTTCGAACAATTCTGCCTGCTTTTCGGAGGTGTCGTACTTCTTTGCAATGTACTTGCTGCCCTCATACATCTGCGCGGCCTGAATGAGATCCATGGAGTCAGACTGCTTGAGATAGAAGCTTGTCTCCTTATCCCACGTGCCGATGCACTTGCCGGCTTCCTGATTGACATACTCGGATGCCATATCCGCATAGGGCTTGATCTTTGCCTTGAGGGTCGCATCGGAAGCATAGGAGGACAGGGTGATGTTCTGCGAGGACTTGACCTTCACATCAATTTTGTTGCCGTTCTGCGTTGCCGTAAAGACGGTCTTGGTCAGCTGCGTGCCGCCGCCGTTGACGATCAGAACGTCCTTGCCGTTCTTGTTCTTGATGTAGGTGTTGGAGTAGCTTGCGGAGTGGTCGTGACCTGCGATGACCATGTCAACGCCTTCGGTCTCGGCAATCATTCGCGTGGCCTGCGATTCGGTGTTGACACCGAAGACAAGATCGCCCGTACTCGATCCGGTGCCGCCGTGGTAGGAAACGATGATAAAGTCACAGCCGTCTGCCTTCATCAGAGGAACATAGTGACTGACCTCCCATGCGATGGAGCAATCGGGGTTGTCCGGATGGTGGAAGATGATGCCGGGGTAGTTGTCGGGGATATCCCAGCGGGTGCAGTCGGTGGACTCAAGACCGAGAACGCCGATCCGGAATACTTTCGTGCCGACTTTAATGGTTCTGGTGATATAGGGGGTAAAGACATTCTCGCCGCTGTCCTCATAGTAGAGGTTCGCGCAGATGGTGGAAACACCCTGCCCCTCGAGGTAGGCTCTTGCGTCCTGCATGGTCTTCCACGCATAGTTGAATTCGTGGTTGCCGATGTTTGCGGCAGTATAGCCGATGTCGGCAAGGCAGACTGCCATTGCCAGCGGATCTTCGGACAGCCCCTGCGTGTACTTGTTGAGCTGCACGGAGGACACGGGCGTGCCCTGATAGAGGTCTCCGTTGTCAATGAGGATAACATCCTTGACCTGACTGCGAATCTGATCGACCGCCGTCTTGACCTTTAACATATTATTGGCTTCCGTGCCGTCGGTCAGAACATTGGTGTCCCAGCACTTGCCGTGCATATCGGTGGTGGAAAGAACGGCAAAGTCAACCGAATCGTCTGCGAAGTCATCGGGAGGCAGGATGACGTCGCTGCCGGCGAGTGCCGTCATTGGTGCCAAGGTCAGTACCAGTGCCAGCACGCACAAAAGTGAGAGAATCTTGCATACTTGTTTTTTCATAGCGCATCTCCTTTTTTGGGTTACCCGAACCGGGTGTTTCTGATTCTATTGTAACGGGAAAGCCGTGCCCTTGCAAGCGGAATCAGTCGGCCCGTTTTTTTTCGGCAATTTGCAATAATCGGGAGGCTTGGAATCGGCACTTCTGACCACGCGTTTTGTTAAAATGGGGGAATTTATATTAAAAATAGGTGTTATTGAAAAAAAGACTCCCCAAAACGAGAGAATTGTGCTATAATGCTTGGAAAGTGGGCAATATGCCCTGTTTGGAGGCAGCGTTCATGTTTGACGAACTTACTGAAGTGGATATCCGCAAGATGCAGGAGGAAGTGGATTACCGAATCACAAAGCTCCGCCCGCAACTGATCGAGGATGTGAAAACCGCACGGGAGTTCGGCGATTTAAGCGAGAATTTTGAATACAAGGCCGCCAAGCGCGAAAAAAACCGCAATGAAAGCCGGATCCGTTACTTGGAACGGATGATCAAAACCGCAAAAGTCATTCCTTCAAAAAAGGCCTCGGGCGGGATCGGTCTGTTCGACAAGGTCGAGATTTACATGGAAGAGGACGACGAGATACAGACCATCCAGCTTGTTACGACCCTGCGGCAGAACGCGCTGAAAGGGCTCATCAGCAAGGAATCTCCGGTCGGCAAGGCGCTGCTCGGGCATAATCCCGGCGACCGCGTGCTTGTGGAGGTCAATCCACAGTACAGCTACTATGTTAAAATTCTGAGCGTTCAGCCGGGGAAGGACGATGATTCTCTCCCCATCAGCAGCTACTAAATCACCTGCGCCCTGAGTGCAGAGAGGAGATACTATGTTCCGAATCAAAATTGCAGGTCTCTGCGTGGAAATAGACAATAAATACAAGCGCGTTGGGAAGCTTTGTAAAGACTATCTGACAGAGGATGTACCGGATTTCCGCGTCAGTGCAACCGAGGAAGACATCGAAAAAGAGCGTGGACAGAGCGGGATCCAATTTACCAAGGGCTACTGCGAGTCCATCTGCATCTACCGTGAGATCGCCAAGCGCCTGCCGGACTATCATGCCTTCCTGCTTCACGCGGCCGTGATCCAGGTGGATGACGTTTGCTATGCCTTCGCCGCTCGCAGCGGCACCGGTAAGAGTACCCATACCGGGCTGTGGCTGCAGCACTTCGGCGAACGCGCACGGTTCGTCAACGGCGACAAGCCCATCCTTCGTTGGATCGACGGCAAGCTCTACGCCTGCGGTACCCCGTGGAATGGCAAGGAGAATTACGGAAACAACGTCATGTGCCCCCTGCAGGCGCTTTGCTTCTTAGATCGAGGGGAAACAAACAGCATTGCGCCGATCGATAGCGAT
>JAKSPM010000134.1 GCA_024404825.1 Clostridia bacterium | reverse complement strand
AGTCGCTCCTTCGTCGCGCCAGCTCCCCCCGTAAACGGGTGGAGCCTTTCCGTCGGTAAACAGAAATTTATCGCACCGTTTGAACGGCTCCCCTTGTCAGGGGAGCTGTCACGCCATCGGCGTGACTGAGGGGTAGTAAAGCCTTGAATTTGCAAGCTTTTTCTTGACTACCCCTCCGTCAAAATCTTCGATTTTGACACCTCCCCTCACAAGGGGAGGCTTTAGAAATCAGCTCGTTAAACAATCATTTTCTTATTTGTGTCTCTCGTTTATTCGTTTTGCTTCCAGACCCAGCAGAGGGTCGGGGCAGAGAATGTGGCGCCGAGCTTGCGTTGGAGATTCAGAGACTTTTCATTGGAGGCAAAAATCTGACCGAACGGGATCGCATCGCGTTCATGCCAAAAATTGAGCATGAACTTGAGCAAATTTTCACCGATACCGCGTCTGCGGTACGGCTCAAAGACCTCCAGCATCCCAACGGCGCCTTCGATATGCGTACCGATGAAGCCCGCAAGCTCGCCATCTACAAACTGGCCGTAGACGCCGTTTGCAAGCAGCTCCCTGCCGTATTCTTCATCGCCATGCGCCAGGCCGTAATGCGCGACAAAGGTGGAAAGATAGCTTTCATCCAGGGGGCGGATGTCGCCCCAGACGGGATAGATCGTTTTATCCGGGAAGCTTGCCTGATAGCACGATTCCCTCCCCTCAAAGTGAAGCACCTTTTTTGCCGGGGCAAATTCATGCGGGCGATGGACGACCAGAATGTCCGTCCCGCGCACCATGGGCAAAATCTTTTCAGCGATGGCTTCATTCTCCGTGGAAATCATCGGGACATTGCCTTTCGTCTCGATCAGAAGCACGCCATCGGAGCCGGTATACACAAGCTTTGCATGGCCGCGGCGAATCGGCTCTAACATATCGATGTTCATCGGCTCGTCCCGCTGCAGGTAGGCGATTGCCTTTTCTTCCGACACACCCGGAAGCAGGCAGAGGTAGTCCATAACCAAATCCTTATGGGTCTTAACGATCTCAATACTTTGCAGCTCTTCGGCGGTGAAAAAGCGCAGGCTTTCGGATTCGCGGCTGATTTTCATTTCCGGCTGCTTATCCAAATACAAGGCAAAGAGCTTGATATACATACGCCACACGCTGCCGTCCCGGTAGGCGGCGATACGCACGGAGTCATCATAGAATTTTAGCGGCAAAAGATCTGCTTCCCGGATGCGCAGGCCGGTTTCTTCAAACAGCTCGCGAACGACCGCCTGTGAAGGGGTCTCTCCCCTTTTCACGCCGCCGCCCGGAAGCCCCCAGCGGCCGCAGTCGCTGCGCTGCTCCAATAAAAGCTTGTTATCCCATATGACAAGGCAATTCGCGCCTAAATGATTTTTCTGCGTGGGTCGGGGTGCGTTCTCGCCTCCCAGGTAGTAGCTTGCAACTGACATATAAATCCCTCCATGTGACAATATACCACACGGCACGGAAAAATCAATAGATGATGCGGAACAGCTCCCATTTGTGGCTCGTTACTGCGTAGCGCAGCTCAAACAGACGCTCCCGTTCCTGCATAATGCCCTTACAGATGAACAGGAAATACTCGACATTGACATAGGTCATTTCACGGCGATCTAAAATTTTCGTGACGGAGACGGTCTGCAAATACTGATCGGCATCCTCAAAGCGGAAACGCAGCGGACTGAGCTTGCCGTCAAAGCTGCAAACGGAGATCATCTCCACCTTGGTAATATGGACATCCACAGCGCTTCCCCCTTTCTGTGTCTTTCATTGTATCAAACATATGTTCGAATATCAAGAGGCAATTTTTTCTTCGATTGCATTCGTTTGGAAATTCGAGTATAATATTATATATAGGAGGTGGGGCAAATGCAGAAAAAGAAGCGGCGGATCCTTATCATCTGCTGTGTGCTCGTGTCTGCCTTTCTCATTATCCCGTTCGGGCTTAGCATTTTTATTTACGAGCGCATTTTCTCAAGCCGCTATGAGACCCCCTCCCTGCAAGGTGCAGCAGGCTATGCCGGATTGATTTCGGAGCAGACGAGCTTTTCCTCCGACGACGGGCAGAAGCTTATCGGCTACCGCTATTATTACGAGGATGTGACTGAGCGCGGCGTGATGATCTTTGCCCACGGTCTCGGCAGCGGCGGCCATATGCCGTACTTGCCGATCATTGACTACTTTGCAGCGCACGGCTACCCGGTCTTCACCTACGACGCCACCGGCAACGGCGAAAGCGAGGGCGAGGATGCAAACGGCTTCCCGCAGGGCACGATCGACCTGGATCATGCGATCGACTATGTGGAGGCAGAAAGCGAGCTTCCCATTGTACTGTTCGGGCACAGCTGGGGCGCTTACAGCTGCGGGTGCGTACTCAACGAGCATCCCGAGATCTGCGCCGTTGTCAGCGCGGCAGGACCGGATGATTCCATCGACCTGATCGCCTATTTCGGCGAGCAGCACGCAGGCAAGGGCGCAGATGTTCTTCTGCCCTATCTGTCAGTTTATGAATATTTCAAATTCGGGAAATACTCCAACTACACCTGCTGCGAGGGCTTCCGAAACAGTGACTGCGGCGTGATGATTTTGCACAGCAGCGATGACGCCGTTGTTGACGATTCCGTTTGCTGCGAGGTCTACCGGGACGAGTTTGAAGGCAATGACCGGTTTTGCTTCATCGAATTCGATGACCGCGGGCACAGCGAGCTGTTCTACACGGACGGCGCGCTCGACGAGGCTCTGATGGAGCAAATTTTAGAATTCTATGACGAATACATTTCTTGACAAGCATGATACAATAACTAAGTGAACAAAATCCACCTGTGGTGGATTTTACGGACAGGATGTCCGTGATTGATGCACATCGTGCATCAATCGTTCATACCGTTACAGTGTAGTGACCGTTTTCGCGTGATTTATCACGCGAAAACCTGAAAAGTCTCTTTTCAGGTGCGGCATTTGCCGCACCGGTCACGAAACTATAACTTTTTGAACGCGCGGTGTCAACCGCGCCCGCAAAACAAAGTTTTGCGGAATTTGCGCAGTAAATGCGCAAATTGTTCAACCAAGTTGCGACGGTTTGACCGAATGGCGCACTGTGTGCGCCGTTCGCGAACATTCTGTTCGCAAAGTCCACCCTAAGTGGACTTTGGTCAATAAGTCATATTAACGAATCGAGGTGATTTCGGTGGAACGCGGCGGCGTAAAGATCGTTGCAAAAAACCGCGAGGCGCGGCATGAATATTTTATTGAAGATACTTTCGAGGCAGGCATCTCCCTGTCCGGCACCGAGGTCAAGTCGATCCGTCAGGGCACGATGAGTCTCAAGGACTCCTGGTGTCAGATCAAGGACGGCGAAATTTTCGTCCGGCAGATGCACATCGCCCCCTACGAAAAGGGCAACATCTTCAACAAAGACCCCCTGCGCCCCAGAAGGCTTTTGATGCACAAGAGTGAGATCAATCGGCTCTTCGGTAAGGTCAAGCAGGAGGGCTATTCCGTCATTCCGCTGACGGTCTATTTTAAGAATTCCAGAGTTAAGCTGGAAATCGCCCTCTGCAAGGGCAAAAAACTCTACGATAAACGCCAGGACGCTGCCGTGCGCGATGCAAAACGGCAGATCGACCGGGCGATGAAAGGAAACTATTAAGTATGGAAAATCCCATTGTCACCATCGAAATGGAAAACGGCGGTATCATCAAGGCCGAGCTTTATCCCGAAATCGCACCGCAGTCGGTGTATAACTTCATTGACCTCATTGAGCACAACTTCTATGACGGCTTGATCTTCCATCGCGTCATCGAGGGCTTCATGATCCAGGGCGGCTGCCCCGACGGCACCGGCATGGGTGGCCCCGGCTACT
>JAKSPM010000133.1 GCA_024404825.1 Clostridia bacterium | reverse complement strand
CTGTGAAAAATGTTTGCAACTGGTTGTAGCCACCTACTTATTCACAATTACGGTCAACCGAAAGCATAAAAAAATAACTTGTTTTTGTTGTTCTTATGTTAACTGATCGCCTGTTTGTCAGAGGGCAAAAAAGAAGCAGAGCCGCCCATCGGGGACAAAACTCCGCCTCTTTTTTCCCTTTTCCGGGTTTTTCGGTATTTTTACGGGTTAAAAAAGTCCTTCGGATCTACCGGTTTCGACCCGTGATAAACCGCAAAATGCAGATGCGGCTCCTGAGCCACCTCGCTCATTGCCGTATCTCCGACCGCTCCGAGCACCGTTCCCTTGGTGACTCGATCACCGACGTTGACAAGCGTATCGGGAGTCAGATTGGAATACTGTGTCTGATAGCTCCCCTTGTGTTCGATCACGACCGTTTTGCCAAGTTCTGCGTCATCGTATACCGCAGTCACAAGACCGTCTGCTGCCGCACGGACGTCCTCTCCGGCCTCGGCTGCAATATCGATCCCGAAATGCGTGCGCCAGTCCTTCGTTGTTTCATTATAGGCCAGATGATCTGCTGCAAACTCGGCAATCGCGTTCCCTTCTAATGGCATGGCCGCATCCGGCTTTGCCATAATTTCCGTGCCCTTCTTCATGGTATCCATGGAAATGACATCCTCGGCAATTTCGGTCGAGGACGGCTCGTATTCCGTAATTGCGGCGGGAAGAACCGTTTTTTCTTTCAAGTTGGACGCCGCGGTTTCCGTTTGTTGTTTTGCTTTCCTCGTGTCACGGTTTCGGTAATACAGATAGCCCGAAGTTCCGACTGCGATCAGGCAGGCGAACAGGACTATGTAGTAGCCCTTTGCCTTTACGATCTGCTTGATTTTATTCAATTTGTTGTTTTGCATCGTATGCACCTCCGAAAGACAGTATTACCGTATTTCTCCGATGCTAAACCGTTTGAAAAAAGATTTTTGCTCGACACAAATCATGGGATAATTCCCGGCTGCCACGCCTACAATGGGGACAATTCCACCATATAAAGGAGGCAGCCCGATGCGTTTCAAACAAGGGCTATGCGTTGTGCTCGCACTGGCCACCGCCTGCATGAGCTCGGTATTGCTGGTGCAGGCAGCAGTTACTGAGCCTGCCGAGATTTCGAATGCCGCAAAGACCTATTCTCCACGATCTCCAAATGACAACTATGCTCCGGACTCCGATATGCACGATGCCCTGCTTGTTTCCCTGTATGCCGAACAGCTGGAGTCCGGAGCCGTCATTGACATTCTGACGCCAAACCGCACGCAGCTTCAGCACTTGATCGTGAACGACCGTCACGAAGCCGTAGCGGACGCAATTCCCCCCGGCAAGTACATTGCGGAAAACAGGGATCTCGGATCCGTCTTATTTCTTCTGCACGAAAACGCTTCTTTGTCCGTTCTGGGTGGCTGCGGCTGGACAGACGGAGAAATTCTTCACTTATCTGATAACGAGATCGGCACACTTAATTTGTTTTGTTATGTCCCGGTCTCAAAAGTCGATCCGGAGGATGGGCTGTGCTGCACCTACAGTCTGATTGGCGAACAATACGTCTCGGATCGGATCCTGCACTTCACCGTTGAAACGGCACAAAAGGATGGCTATTATGTGCAATCCTGTTCTTTTGCAGGTCTCCCCGAGGGTTCCTACACACTGGTCGAAAACGGCACGGAATGTCAACGGATAACGATCTCTGCTGACGAGTCGAGCATCAGGATCCGTCGTTATCCTCCGGAAAACATGAAATAAAAAAGGGGCTGTCTCACGCGCGTGAGGCAGCCTCTTATTATGCTTCTTATTCCGTAGAATCGGAAATGTCTACGTATTGCTTGATGATGTAACCAAGCGTACCCTTTGCCGTGCGGATGCGGTACCAGCCGTCGATTTCATACAGGACAAGGATCTGCGTGCCCGTACTTGCAGAGCTGATTGCAGAATAGCCGGTGCCGGGGCCGGTACGGATGTTGACATGATTACCATTGACCGTGCCAAGCTGCAGTATCTCATCATACTGCGGCTTAACATAGCGCATCAGGATGGAGGAGACCTCTGCTCTTGTCGCATTGCCCTGCGGGTCAAGCTCTAATGTGCCGCTGTTTACTTTGCCGGAAATATAGCCTTCCGCAGCTGCCCACGATACGGCTTCAAGCGCCCAACCGGAAACATTGATGTGATCCTCAAAGCCGGATAGCGATTGGCCGGAAGCAATACAGATTTGCTGATACTTACAGAAATTATATAAAATTACGGCAATCTGCTCGCGGGTGACATTTCCGTTCGGATTGAATTTTCCGTTCCCGACGCCGGCTGCAACCTTGTTTTCTGCCGCCCAGAGGACGGAATCAGTATACCATGCACCTGCCCGTACGTCAGAGAAGGAAACCGAGGCGGTCGGTGCAGGTTTGCCTGCAATACGCCAAAGCACATTCACGAGCATAGAGCGCGTCATAGAGCCGTTCGGGTCAAATCGCCCGTCACCGAGGCCGGAAAGAAGTGCGTACTCTAAAACGTATTCAATCGAATTATGGGACCAGTGCTCCGCATCCGGCATATCGGGGAAGTTCTGCCCCGGGCAGCTTGCGCCCATTTCACACAGACCGCCCTCGGAAACCGTCTGCTCCTTCTCGCCGCAGATCGAGCAAACCCTTGTATATCTGCCGTCATGCAGACCCGTAGGTGCAAAATTCTCGGTCACTTCCCATTTATGACCGTCAACAGCACAATCCCAATTAAGCGTATCCGGATAATAATTCGGCATATGAATAAAAGCAAGACCGCCCTTATTGTTAGCAAACTCCGCCATCTGCGACCAGGTGCGCCGAACAACCGACACATCACACTCATGCTTCAGATTACATTCATAAGTATAAATGTAGGTATCGTCTGACTTCATATAAATCATGCTGTGCCCGTCATTGGCTGCGCTGGAATAAGCAATGCGAATATGTGCCCCGGGAAGAACATCTGAAGAATTAAACAAATTCTTCAAATAGGACGCAGAAACATAGCCTTCATTTTCTACGACACTGTAATAGCCGCCTTTACCGGTAAACGTACAGTCGATCACGCCGAAGCAGCGATAAAATACATACCGGGCAAAGCCGAGGCACTGTGTACCGTAAACATAGACACTGCCGCCGCCCGGCAGCGGATAGGTATCTAAACAATAGCGCTCGTTCTGACATTCACCGTTTGATGTGGCATAGCTGCCGACAGGGAATTCCGCCAATGGAAGCATGACATTACCTGCGATCACAGAACAGTCCGTATAACCATAAACATCAATGGTAGAACCTGCAGAGGCCGCCATAGATAACACGGGAATCATAATACAAATTATCAGGAGTACACTTATAACACGTTTCATGTGGAATCTCCAATGGATAAATGATGTTACAATTTTATCACATTCTGTAACCGATTGCAATCAAAATTTGAAAATAGTGCGCCGCAAAAGGCCTGTGGTAATTTGGCGAAGCATCTTCGTGCCTTCATTCGCTCCAACGTGGCGTCTTCATTCACAAACGCAAAAAAAGAACTCATCAAAAGATGAGTTCTTTTTTGTGTTGGCGTTACCTATTTTCACAGTCAGTCACCCGACAACTATCTTCGGCGAACTTGAGCTTAACTTCTGTGTTCGGGATGGGAACAGGTGGACCCTCAAGCCAATCAACACCAACTTCGTCAACGCAAGCTCCATATCGTTCGCTTCCGTGCAAGCACAAAAGCTCATTCATTTCGCTGCGTTTCCTCTTAAAATTCCAACCGCTTCGCTGGGTTGAAATTTTAAATATGAAATTTTTATGTACCCTGAAAACTGAACATCGTAGTTTCTGCAACTTATGCAAGGCTTTCGTT